>DATFZA010000321.1:0-10017 GCA_035314765.1 Bryobacteraceae bacterium | reverse complement strand
CGCCTGCCGGCACACTTCGCTCGCGCATGGCGGACCACATAGTAGGCGCGTGATTCCACATGGTGGCCGCGAGCGACGCCGGCGTGAAGTTGCGGTCAATGCGCTGGCCGAGATCGGGCCCAATGGTTCCACCTTTTCCGTTAATGCTATGGCACTGAACGCAGGACAGCGTTTCAAACAGTTCCGCGCCGCGCACCGAGTCCGCCGCGAGGGAGGCGGCATGGAGGGCCAGGGCCGAAGCGGAAACAATTACCAGGACTCGCGTCATCATCGCGTGAACCTCAATCCCGTGGTCACTACATGAGTATGGAAGCCCTCGAAAAGATAGAAGGCTTCTCCGTACCCGTAATAGCGCCACTCAGTGAACCAACTGACATGCTTGTTTATTGGCGCCCACAGCGTCGCGATCGGCTGGTAGTAGCTGGTGGGCCGGCTACCCGAGGACGTGAAGAACGATCCGCCGGCCGTGAGCTTCGGCGCCAAACCAGATTTGGAGACTCGTGGCAGCTTGATGTTGAACAGCGCTGTGGCGGTGTGGGCGTTGTCGCGGTACAGGGAGGTCAGCGGCGTCAGCGTTCCCGGGTCCAGATAGCCGATATCGGAACGCAGCGACGATCGCGTGTAGGAGCCTTGAATATCGAACACTTTGCCGCCGGCCGGCGCCCAGAACAGGGAGAGAGATTCCTGTTGCGCCCGATAGTCGTACTTCACGCCCGGCGTCGGATTTTGATTATTCAGGAACGTAAAGTCCGCCGACAGGTCGAGCGATGTGAGCAAGTGATAGCGGGCCTGCGCGCGCACCTTTTGATAGTTGTAGAGGCTGGTACGAAAATACGAGTGTCCGCTGGACGCTCCTTCCACCTCCCCGGTTAAGGAAAGCTTCTCCGAGGGACGAAACGTCACCCCACCCAGGCCGACATTGCGCCGCAGCGTTGCCTGATCGGAACTCACCAGACCCGCCGCCGGAAGCACGCCATCCGCGGAGTCGCCCCACACATAACGGTAGCCGCCGTGGACCACGAGTTTGGGCGTGACATCGAAGAACGCCTCGATTTGTTCCTGATTGTAGTTGGTTACCAGGGAGGAAGCCAGCAGGGCAGCGGTTTGTTCCGAGACGCCTAAACTGGTCAGCGTCTGGTTGGAGAACGCCGAACCCGCGTTGTGCAACCGGTCGGTCATCCAGGACTCGACGATGCGCAGGCGATGGAGCGGGCGGATTTCCGCCCCGAAGCTGGCGCTGGTGTGCGGCAGCTTGGCGGTCGCGGAGAGCAAGTACTGCTGACCCGTAAAAAAAAGAAGTTGACTCTGCAAGAACAGATTGCCCGTGTCGGCTTGGCTATAAGTGACGTTGGTGTTGGGCTCGCTGTAAAGGAATTGACCGTAGATATCGAGCCAAGGCATGATGTTGGCCGTCAGCAGCCCCTTGCTGTAGGTACTGGTGCCGCGAACACCCGTGGCCGCCAAGAGGGCTGTGAGATCGGTGGTCTGGCCAAATGTAGGCGTGGCCACGTTGCCGTAATTCACAGATCCGGGCGCTTGGAACAGGCTCTGATCGTCTTTGAAAGTCGTCCCGCCTTCTTCGAGAGTTACGTGAAAACGGCGCAGCTCGAAGTGAACGCCGCCGCGATACAGATTCGTCGAATCGCGCAGGTTGCTGGGAATCGGGAATTGGTTGGCGTCCGTGACGAAGACCGAGGCGCCCGAGCCGGAACTGGAGTCGCGGTCATAGGCGAAATAAGGAACAAACCAGTTCCCCGGCAGTAGATCGAGCTGAAAGCTGGCAAAATGGCGATGCGTGTCGAATGATTGCTCGTTAAGAACGATGCCGCGCGAAAGCAGCGGGTCGGCATAAGAAGGCAGGAAATTGAAATAGGCTATATCGCGATAGTCGGCGCTGAAATTGTATAGCTTCGATTTTCTTGCGTCGAGATGAAGTGTCTCGTAAGGATCGCCGCCGAAGTTGTAGGCCCGTACGTCGATCCGATCGAAGAGGCGGTGTTTGGGATCGGCGATCGTGAACTCGGTCCCCAGCAGTTTGGGCCCTTCTCCCAGATTGACAAGGCTCCGATAAGTATTGAAACTGCCATCGACGTTGGTAACCCAGCGATATCCGAGATCGATGGAACCAGTCAACCAGGTCTCGGTTGACGGCACGGGCGAAGCGGCGGGCGCCGCGGGTTGGGCGTTGTCCGCTTTCTGATCTGGGGCTTTCTGATCGGCTGGCGCCGGAGCTGCCTGCGGCGCCGGCGGACTTTGCGCCCGCGCCTCCCGGTTTGAGACCACGAGCATCATGCCCGTCAGAGCGAGGACTGTGTGAACGATCGGGAGCCGGGTCATTTCAGCAAATTCCTGTCCACGTAACTGCCGTGGACTTTCTGATGGCACACCGTGCAGTTCTGGAACTGCGGCAGACGCAGGTTGTGAAACGACGGCGGCACAACGCCGATGGTGCCAGTGGTATTGACGGTGGGCAGACTCGCATGGCATTCGAGGCACACCAGGCGAACTTCTTGCCGCACCAGCATACGTGGGTTCGCCGAACCATGTGGTTCATGACAGGTCGCGCAGCCCTCGAAACGCACGGGGCCGTGTTCAAAGGTGAACGGACCGCGCTTGTCGCCATGGCACTTCAGGCATCCAGGTTCATTCGCGCCGAAAGTCTGCGCCATCGCCGGGCGCAAGCTCCCATGCGGATTGTGACAATCGACGCAGGTCATCGCGCCCTCGGGCAATTTGTGATGGTTAGGCCTCTGAAATTGGGACCAGACGTTGCGATGACAGCCCACGCATTGCTCGTTGATCGCCACCGGCTTACGGACAACTAATCCGTTGGGCCCGTTGGCATGCACTTTATGACACGTCGTGCAGGCGATCTGATTTTTCGCGTGGCTGCTCTGCAACCGGCCGGCGTGGGTCGGCTCATTGAGGTGACAGTTCAGGCAAATCTTGTCGGTTGCCGCCGCGGCGAGTTTGGCTGGATTGCGAATATCCGCGGCGGAAACTGTTTCGGTGTGCTTCTGCGCCGGTCCGTGGCAGGATTCGCAGGCTTGCCCTTTGAAACCTCGCTTAGTGTCCGAGTCGACAATATGATGCGGACTCTTGGCAAACGCGTTGTAGATGTCTTCATGGCAAGCCTGACAGGCCTCCGACCCGGCATACGGAGATGCCGGCTGCTGTGCGGATGTGGGAAAGGCGGCCAGGGCGAGCAGCGCGCACATACCCGCCCGAAGGGCGGCCGGCGCGAGCAGCGCCGGCACAAACCTAGCGCGCTGCTCCGAGGCTCCGAATCTGGAATCTGACACGCGAAACCTTTCTGCGGTTGCGTCTAATATTGCGCTAATACTGGGCGTGCACCTTGTCGACGTCGTATGCAGCGCCGGAAGCATGGCAGACCGAGCAGGCCTCGCCGAGTGCGGTCGTGTTCGACTGCACGTGAACCGCCGACGGAATATCGACGTGGCAACCGGTGCAAGCCGAACCGACCGGCTGAATTGGGTTGATCGGCCCCTGCGGATCGACCACGGCGTTGAGACCCTCCGGCAGGTTCAACTCGCTGGAGTTGACATGGCACATGGCGCAATTTCTCAGATCCGTCGCCTCCCCCGTGGGCCTCAGCGCCGGGAAAAGAGTTCCGCTGAAGTCGTTGTGGCTTCCACCGAAGCCAACCACCGTATAGTTGCGGTTGGCGGCCTGCAGGTTGATGCCATAGTGAATGCGGTGTATTAGTAGGTTAAAGTTGATGCCTTGGGGCGGGAGTGCTTTATCCGCCGCCACCGTGGCCGCGGCCCGCGTGGAAGCATCGGTGTTAGACGGGTTGTGGCACAACACGCAGTATTCGGTGTTGTTGCGCAGAGTCCCGTGCACCGACAATGCCACATGGCATTGGTTGCAGTTGGCCAGGGCCACCACCGTCCGCCGCGGCGCGACCGTGGAGCCGTCTACTGAGAAATACACCACTTTGTTGGGCGCCCCATATTCAATACTTTGCTGTATGGTTGTCCCAGCCAGCACCACCTCCGTACGACGCGCCTCGACGCCAATGGCGTAGGTGCCGGTGGCTTTCGCCGGCACAGTGTGGGTAAAAGTGTAGGTACAGTTCCCGCTGCTGTCGCAAGGGGCCTTTATCGCGCTCTCGGTCACATATCCCGGAGTTCCCGTCGTGTCGCTGCCGAAGCTGGTATATCCATAGTCGCTGGTGGGACCGGCCATGGTGAATTGGAGAAAACCGAGAGCGGAGAGCGCCAGCCCTTTGCCGCTCCCATCCTGGACGGTAAACGAGATAACCGGCGCGTTCCCCGCCGTGCCATTGGCGACATTGGTAATGTTCACCGCCAAGCCGGTGAGCAAGCTCGATGAGGTCGGAGGAACGTGCGCGCCCTTGATGGAGGCGTCGAAATCCATCTCGCCTTGCGGGATATGGCAGGTCGAGCAGAGATTGTCGTCGAACTGCGGCCCGCCGGCGTGGTTGACGCCTGTGGCGAAGTTGACGTCGTCATGACAGGCGCCGCAGGCCGCGCGCGTCGGATTCAGCAAATAGGCCTTGGCTTGCGCCGCGCCGGTGGTCTGCGAATGGCAGGTCTCACAACGGCGAGGATCGCCGGGGGCGGCCGGGACGCCCGAGTCGGCCGGAAATACGACTTTCGAATAGTCGAACGTTCCGAACTGATTCTTTGCGGGAATATAGGGAGTTCCAGCCTTCACGCTAGGCAGGTTCGCGCCCATGTGGAGTTTGTGGAAGAAAACCTTCGCATCCAGGGTGTCGCCGGTGTTCGGATCGGTGTTCTGCGGCGTATGGCAAAGGACGCACATCGCCAAGCCCCGCCGGGAGCCGCCGTGCGCCGACAACTGATCGTGGCAAGCGTTGCAGCTTGCTGTCTCAATGATGTCGTGAACGCTGGTCACTGTTGCGCCATTGGGAACGAAATTGTAGGTCGCGCTGGCGTAGTCGGTACCCAAGTTGAAGGCCGTCAGGTTTCTCGATCCATAGATGCCAATGGTGTGAGTGGCGGTCGCGTCAAAGCCCGTAGGCGCCTTCGTCTTAAACGTGTATTGATACTGACCGGACCCGAGCGATGTGGACGTGCCTCCCGAATCGGCGCCCGGCTGTTGGGTGGAAGCGATCATCGTACCCGTCGCCGTGCGCGTGGTGTAGGTCATGTAATCTTGTTGATTACCGGGAAGGACCGCGGCGACAAAGCTCAAGCTGACTGTGCCCGGCGTGGTGACGCCCGCTGCATCGAGCGGCAGACCGGCGGGATCGGCGATCGTATAGACCGCGGTGATGGTTCCATCCGCGGCAATTTTCGCTGAGTTGATGGTCAGCGCAAGACCCGGCCGAACGAACTGGACTATGGCATCGTCCAGGTAGAATGCCCGGTCGTGTTTCGAATAGGGACGCCGGGGCGCGCTGGCCAGGGTCGCGGCTATCAAGACGGTGATCGTTACCACACGCCCGACCATACGCCGTCTCGCTGCTAGTTTCATGAGGTACTCTCCCACCCATCACTTCACTTAAGTCCCAGCACACTGCATTTGTTGGGCCTTTGTCGCGAGAAGTTCTATGACGGCCCCAAGGTTCCTAGAGTCAATGAATTCAGGCTAACCGGCTACTTCCGTTCCAACGCCCAATTAGGCGGGCACGACGCGCTGCGGACTATGACCCAAATTGGGTGAGATGACCCAGCAAGCGCAACTGTGGTTTAATTGACGCCGGGCGCCAAATGACGAGAACCCGCAAATTGACGAGAAGCCGCCAAATGACGGATAGCCTCTCTAGATGACGGTGAGTCCGGTCCGCAAACGGATCCAAGTCCAAGGGGTAGTTCAGGGAGTCGGGTTTCGGCCGTTCGTTTATCGCATTGCACAAAGCTTGGGTGTTCGCGGGCACGTTCTCAACTCGTCTGAAGGAGTCGTCATCGAAGCCGAGGCGGCAGAAAACACGCTCAGGCAATTTCTTGCCGTGCTGCAAACGGATTTGCCTCCACTGGCGCGGATTGATTCTTTGACGGTCTCGACGATGGAACCGCTGGGCGCAACCAGCTTCGCCATTCGCCAGAGTACCGCTGTGGCCGGCCAGTTCGCCCTTGTGCCGCCGGATGTGGCTACTTGTGAAGAGTGCCGGAGGGATTTCACGCGCCGCAGCGACCGGCGTTACGGATATCCCTTCACCAACTGCACCAACTGCGGGCCGCGTTATACCATCATCCGCGATGTTCCCTACGACCGCCCGAAGACCACCATGGAAGAGTTCGCCATGTGCCCCGCCTGCCAGGGGGAGTATGACGATCCCGCCAATCGCCGCTTTCACGCCGAGCCCAACGCGTGTCCGGAGTGCGGGCCAAGCCTGGCCTTACTGAGCGCGGACGAAATGGCGTCAGATAGTCCTCCCCGGTTCTCGGCCGACGTCGCCGTTCTGGAACGCACGCGGAATTTGCTTCAGCAAGGCGAGATCGTGGCTATTAAAGGATTGGGTGGTTTCCATCTGGCCTGCGACGCAGCGAACGACCGGGCGGTGGGCCTGCTTCGGGAACGCAAGCGCCGCAGCGGAAAGGCATTCGCCCTTATGGCCCGCGATATCGAGACGGTCGATCGGCTTTGTCTAGTCACCCCGAGCGACCGGGCGCTGCTGCTCAGCTCGCGCCGGCCGATTGTCCTGCTCTCCCGCCGGGATAACACCGGCGTCTCAGGTAATGTCGCGCCCGGCAATACCCGTCTGGGCGTAATGCTGCCCTACACGCCGCTGCACTATCTCTTGTTTGAAAACTCCCCTGGTTATGACGCGCTGGTGATGACCAGCGGAAACTTGAGCGAAGAACCCATTGTCAGCCGGAACCAGGAAGCTTGGCCGCGTCTCAAGGGTTTAGCCGATCACTTTCTGCTGCACAATCGGGAGATTCAAACCAGAGTGGACGATTCCGTCGTCGAGAGCTTTGAAGACCGCGAGTATCCGGTCCGAAGATCCCGCGGCTTCGCTCCGCAACCGGTCGATCTCGGAATGCCCGTACAGGAGATTCTGGCCTGCGGCGGCCAGTTGAAAAACACCTTGTGCTTGACCAAAGATCGCTATGCCATCCTGAGCCAGCACATCGGCGATCTCGAAAACGTGGAAACTATGGAGTTCTTCCGCGAGACGCTCGATCATCTCCAACGTTTCTTCCGCGTTTCTCCCGTGGCGGTAGCGCACGATCTGCATCCGAACTACTTAAGCACTCGCTTTGCTTTGGAAGAATCCGGTCTGCGCCCGGGTCTGCGCCCGATCGCCGTGCAGCACCATCACGCTCATATTGCCAGTTGCATGGCCGACAACGGGCTCGACGGCCGCGTCATCGGAGTTGCCCTGGATGGTACCGGCTATGGAACCGACGGCAAAATCTGGGGCGGTGAATTTCTGACATGCGATTTCGCGGATTTTGTGCGCTGCGGGCACCTCGGCTACATTCCGCTAGCGGGCGGAGACAGCGCGGTGCGTCAGCCCTGGCGCAGTGCGCTCGCCTACCTGGGCGCTGCGTTCGGGTCCGAGAGCACTTCCCTTCCCCTGAACCTATTCCAGGCGGTTCCGCCCAAGCAAGTCGCCTTCGTAAACAAAATGATCTCGCAGAATATACAAGTAGTCGAGACCTCGTCCTGCGGCCGTTTGTTCGATGCGATGGCCTCCATCCTCGGCGTCAGGCATGAGACCACCTATGAAGGGCAAGCCGCTATTGAACTGGAAGCCGTCGCGACGGACGACCCGGAAACTTACCCGGTCGATTTCCACGGTACGGGCCCTTTTCAAATCGACTTCCGCAAGACCATCCAGTCGGTTGTCCAGGATGCATTACAGGGAACGCCTGTTCCCGTCATCTCCGGGCGTTTTCATAGAACCATGGGACAGGTGGTGGTGGACGCTTGCGATCGAATCCGGGAGTCGGAAGGTCTGAACCGCGTCTGCTTGAGTGGCGGCGCCTTCCAGAATCTCCGTCTCCTCAAATACTCGGCCGATGGCTTGCGCGGCCGCGGCTTCGAGGTGTTTATACACCGCCGCGTGCCGCCCAATGACGGCGGCCTGTCGTTAGGACAAGCCGTGATTGCGAACCGGCGCGTCAGTTGAAATTTGGGGCGGGTGTAGGGCAAACACCTCGTTCGCGCCGGACCCCCGGACCCCCGGGTCCTTGGTCCGGCTAGCACAGGCTAAAGCCTGTGCCACGAGATGCTGCTGACTTCTTGAATCGGGTAGCACCTCCGTCTAGCCCCGAACGTTAGTGAGGGGACCGGGCACCGATCCCCTCGCTAACGTTCGGGGCTAGACAGGCTAGACAGGTTCAGAACGACCCCTCTGGTCCGGCTATTGGCAACACTGCTAGCGATCTTGCAGCCCGCCTGGATGAGATTGTTTGGCCAGCGTCTCTCTAGTCTTATCGAGCAACGCCTTGGCGGACGGAAGCGCATCCACGCCCTTCCGTATTTCCGGATCGTTCTCCAGAACTAACCGGTCGGATTGCTCCTTGCTGAAGGCGGTAACGAACAACTCCTCGCGCAAACGGTCCGCGATCCACGTGCGGTCTTTGTTCCATTCCTCCGGCGTGAAGTCCGTTTTGTGCGCCGAAGCGTAATTCTTGAAATCTTCAAGAATTGCGTTGTCCGGTGTCCAGGACTTCTCCATCTTGGCCGGATGCTTGGCAAAGAATTCCGGACCGTAGAAGAAAAATAAAGACCGGCCAAGCAATTGACGCTGCAATTGATCCAGCTTGGGATCGAAAAAATGCTGGTCTGGGGAAATTCCGTCGCCGCCGAACACCGTCCGGCCCCCATCCGTCTTCTTCATGTCCTTTTCGTTGCTGTGCCCTTCGTTGCGGCTGTAGTATTCGTAGAACGAGCGGTGCTCGTAATCCCGCTGGATCAAGCGTCCGCTCGGCGTATAGTACTTGGCAATGGTCAGCATTAGAGCGCCGTTGCCCGTCACCGGAAATGGCGCTTGCACCAAGCCCTTGCCGAACGTATTTTCTCCCAGAATTACCGCCCGGTCGTGATCCTGAAGAGCCCCGGAAACGATCTCCGCCGCGCTGGCGGTTCCCCGGTTGACCAAAACCACCATCGGATATTCGGGTCCCCGCTCGCCCTTGGGCGCCGTAAACTTCTGCTCGGTGGAAGCCCGGCCGTGATGCGAGACGATCACTTGCCCTTTGTGCAGAAACCGGTCTGCCACATTCACCGCTTCATGCACCAGCCCACCCGGATTGTTCCGCAAATCGAGAATTAAGCCTTGAATCTGGCTTTCATCGAGCTTGGCCAGCGCCCGGTCCACTTCATGACTGGTGGTCTCGTTGAAGGCCTCGATCTTCATGTACGCGATGCCGGGTTGAATCCAGAACGCGTAATTCACGCTGTCCCGTGGAACAATATCGCGGACTACGGTAAAGGAGAGCGGGTCGGGCGTACCCACCCGGCGCACCTTGATTACCGCTGTTGTCCCCCGCGGACCCTTCAGCAGGCCCGAAACGATAGAAGTGTCCGGCTTGGTGATTTTCTGATCGTTGACCTCCACGATGTGATCTCCAGGACGGATGCCCGCGCGATAGGCCGGAGAACCTTCAAAGGGATACATGACCACCACTTCATTACGCGGCGCCCCGATCAACATGCCTACGCCGTAGTAATGCCCCGACTGCCCTTCCCGCATGAGTTGCCACGACTTCGGATCGTAAAACGCCGAATGCGGATCGAGCGTACGCAACATGCCCGGAATGGCGCCGCGATAAACCGCGGTGTCGGGGTCTACTTTGTCCGCAAAGTTCGCCTCGATCGCGCCGTAAACCTGTGAGAACTTATGAATGCTGGCGTTGATTTCGTCCTCACCATTCGATTGGCCAAGACTCGATTGGGCAAGACTCGGGACAGGGGTGTGGCTGCTGACCGCAACCAAGAGAACAAGCGGCAGAAACCTGCCTGGGTTGGTCATTCTTGAAAACCTCAAGTTCTTTCATGGTAGCAGCATATGCGGCGATCCAAATGTAAGGAGATGCAAAAAGGTCCGCGCAG
>DATFZA010000320.1:0-6522 GCA_035314765.1 Bryobacteraceae bacterium | reverse complement strand
GCCGGCTACCTTCCCGATCACGAACAAGCGAGCCTGGCATTGATCGGAATCGGAGACACCGGAAACCTGATCCGCGTGCCGGCCGCGCCGGCCGTGGCAGCGGCCCGCGAGCGAACCGTGGAAGCAGTTTTGAAACCCGACGGATCCATCAGCGGGTCATTCATGGAAAAGGCTACCGGCGAAGCGGCCTCCCAGGAGGTTACGGCTTATCGGGCCAACTCCCAAACCGACTACACCAAGTCAATCGAGCGATGGGTGGGCCGGAGCATTCAAGGCGCCACCGCCAGCGGAATCTCCGTGGCCGATCATGATGGTGAATTCGTGTTGAAGGGTCAGTTCGCGTCGCCGCGTTTCGCGCAGGCGCCGCAACCCGCCATGATGATCTTCAAGGCGGGCTTGCTGCATCACGGCGACGCCTTGCGCTTGACCGAAAAGACGCGCAAGTATCCGGTGGTCGTAGACACGGACGCGCTTGCGGAAACGGTGCGCATCCAGATCCCGGAAGGCTTCAAAGTGGACGAGTTGCCGCCGCCCATGCAGATCGACTCACCCTACGGAAAATATGCCGCCAAATGGGAGTCCCAAGCGGGCGCCATTGTCTTCAGCCGCACGTTAGCGCTGGAAGCGCAGAGCGTCCCCGCCGCGCAGTACAACGACTTGAAGCGCTTTCTGGACGCGGTGTATGGCTCCGCCAACCTGCCGGTGGTGCTTATGAAATAACGTGTGGGGCGCAGGATAATACTGCCCCACAAAAACCGGAAACACGCGGGCTGTCCCCTCCTTGCTACAACCTTGCACCGCCTATTCCAGCCGGTTGATCAGGCTGGCGACGTACCCGCCGCCAAAGCCGTTGTCGATGTTGACCACCGACACATTGCTGGCGCAGCTGTTCAACATTCCCAGCAAGGCCGCCAAGCCGGAGAAGCTCGCGCCGTAGCCGACGCTGGTCGGCACCGCGATCACCGGCACCGATACCAACCCGCCAACGGCGCTCGGCAGTGCCCCTTCCATGCCAGCGCACACCACGATCACTCGCGCCTGCATCAAACGATCGCTATGCGCCATCAAGCGATGAATTCCGGCCACGCCAATGTCGTAGATCACTTCGACCTGGTTGCCCATCGCTTCGGCCGTGATCTGCGCTTCTTCCGCCACGGGGATGTCGCTGGTGCCAGCGCATACCACCGCGATGGTGCCCTTGCCGTACAAGGTATGGTTGCGCCGGATGCGCACCGCTCCGGATAACGGAAAGTACTCGGCTTCGGGAAATTTGGCTTTCAACTCGGCTCCGATTGCTTCGTTCGCCCGCGTGACGAGAACATTTTGCGACTGCTCCAGCAGCCGCGCGGCGATGGCGACCACTTGTTCCGGCGTCTTGCCTTTACCAAAAATCACTTCCGTCAGGCCATGCCGCAAGGCGCGGTGGTGATCGAGTTTGGCGTAGCCGAGGTCTTCAAATGGTAAGTGCTTCAGGCGGTCGAGCGCCGCGTCAACGTCCACTTCTCCCGCGCGAACCTGCCCCAGCAGCGCTCGCAACTGATCGGAATCCATGTTCCGAGAGTATCAGCAGGTGTCAGCGGTCTCTAAAATGCCACGCTTTCGCCCACGCGTAAGCCGTACTTCTGCGCCATGCCGCCCGCGAGTTCCAGCACGTAAGACGAGGGCTTATTCCCGCCATAACTCGGACATTGGCTCGCGACGGTAGTGCACGGCGGTACGTTCGGGATCATCTCCACCACCTTGCGGTCCGCGTCCAGCCAAACGATATCGAGCGGGATTTTCACTTGGAACATCCAATAGGGCATGGTCACCGCCTTCGAGTGAAAGAACAGCATTCCGTGACCCGGCTTCATTTCGTCCCGGAACATCATGCCCTTGCGCATGTCTTGATCGTGAACCATCACCTCCACGCGAATGGTCTCGCCATCCGGCAGAGTCAGCGGAATGGTGTTGACCTCATACGAATCCTGCGAAGCTTGGTTCGTGCCGCAGGAGATCAGGCAGGCAAATGCGGCGCAGAGGCAGACAAGGCGCATGAACTAAAATGGTAACGAATCAAGAGGCGAGTTCCTTGCACTTCTTCCAGCGCGTCCGGCTGACGCTCGAAATGATAAAGTTCGAGCACTCTGTGTTCGCGTTGCCGTTCGCCCTCACCGGCGCACTTCTCGCCTGGCGGGAAGGCGGGCTCCCGTTGCCGGTGTTTAGCGAAAAGGTGCTTTGGATCGTGGCCGCCATGGTCTCTGCCCGGTCCGCCGCCATGGCCTTCAACCGCATTCTCGATGCCCGCATCGATGCCCGCAATCCGCGCACGCGGATGCGCCAGATTCCCGCGGGAACGCTGAGCGTCGGTTTCGCCGCGGGGTTTACTGTCATCTCGTCACTGGTCTTCTTATGCGCCGCCGCCATGCTGAACCGGTTATGCCTGGAATTGGCGCCGTTCGCGCTGGCTGCCGTATTTTTCTATTCCTTCACCAAGCGATTCACGATGTTTGCCCATCTGGTGCTTGGGTTCTGCCTGGGCATTGCGCCCGCCGCGGCGTGGATTGCGGTCACGGGCGGCCTGGATCCGCGCATCCTTTGGCTTACGGCCGCGGTGACGTTCTGGACCGCCGGCTTCGACGTGATTTACGCTTGCCAGGATTACGATTTCGACGGCCGGGAAGGTCTGTTCAGTTTGCCCCGGCGGTTTGGAATTCCTGGGGCCCTGCTGATTTCACGTTTCCTGCATACGGCCATGATCGGGTGCCTGCTGATGCTGGTCTCGAGCTTTCATCTGCACTGGCTCAGCATCGCCGGAATAGTTGCCGTGATCGCGCTCTTGCTTTACGAACACAGCTTGGTCAAGCCCAACGACCTGTCGCGCGTCAACGCGGCTTTCTTCACCGTGAACGGCTATGTCAGTGTGCTGTTCTTCTTGTTTTGGGCGGCCGACATTTATTTTCTCCCGCTTTCGGCCTCATAGTTGGAGACGCCCGACTCTCCGCAACAGCGCACTCGTTATTTCTCGTTTGGCTCGCAGATGTCCATGCGTTCGATAAGACCGTTTCGGATGGTGTATACATGCTGGACGGCCCGGTCCACCAGCTTGTTCCCGCCCAAGTCGCGCACCACTTGGTGGACCTCCACCACGGTCCTGCCCATCTCGTCGTCTTCCACGCGCAATGGCTCGACGCGAGAGTCTAACCTGCTCAACTGGCGTTTCCAGTAATCTCGCACGCTGGCGCGCCCCTGTATGCGGCCGCCCTCCATTCCATTCGGCCAGTCCACATCCGGGTGGAGCGTTGCCAGAACGGCGTCAATGTCGCGGGCGTTGAATGCCGCATAGATAGTTCTTAGTAGCGCCTCGTTTGATGACACGCACTGGTCCTCCCGTTCTCAAAATACGACGGATGACCAGCCCCGCTGCCTGTGTTACCCTGGTACTCAGATACCATGGTACACATTGTTGACACACAACGTTGAGCGCGTCCAGACGGGCGTGCGCATGGAGAAGCGGCTCTTGAAAGTTCTGAGAGCCTTTGCCGACTATCACGACTTGACGCTCGGCGATCTTTTGGAAGGCATTGTTCTGCATGCCTTCGATGGAAAGTGCCCTTTCAATTCCGCCAACCTGCAAAGGATCAAGGAACTGAAGAAATTCTATGGTCTCGATCTTGACGCCAGCGCCAGCCATCGTCTTACCGAGAGTGACGCGGGCCATTCTGTGAAGAAGGAGAAGAAATGAGGTTAGCTGTTCTAGGATTGCGGTGGGTTCTGGGCATTGTGGTTCTGTTGGAATCGATTCATTTTGCGCTTTCATCCGGCAAACACGGCCTTCCGCGGTGGGCCGCTCCGGCCCTCGGTGGAAGCGAGATAATCGCCGTGCTCTTGTTCCTAACACCCGCCGCGACCGTGCTCGGCGGCTGCTTGCTACTGGTCATCTTCGCAGTCGCGGCGGCGATTCACCTCAAAGCGGGCCAATTTGACGTCGGCGGCCTGCTGGTTTACGCCATGGCCGTAGTCGTTTGCATGACCTATCGCGCAAAGAAAGGTTGAAGATTTCACATGACTGATGACGAATTTGTCGCTCGTTTTGAAGATGGCAGTCTGGCGAATGAATCCTTTCACCACGCCGATCATGTCCGCATGGCGTTTCTGTATTTGTCGCGTTATCCGGCGCTGGAGGCGCTCCAGCGTTTTTCCAACGCGCTGGTCAGATTTGCCACGGCCAAAGGCAAGCCGCAGCTCTACCACGAAACCATTACCTGGGCCTTTCTGCTCTTGATCCGCGAGCGGATAGTCCGGGCAGGAATTCAACAGACCTGGACGCAATTCGCCGCGGGCAACGCGGATCTATTGAATTGGAAGGATAACGTGCTGAAGAAGTACTACCGCGAAGAAACGCTTGCGTCGGATCTGGCCAGAAACAATTTCATGTTTCCGGACAAAATGGTCTAACTAATCGAGAAGTTCCAGGTGCACGAACCCCGGCAAGGCTGCCGGTTGATTGCCGAGAAAAACCACTTTCCTGGTCTTAGGAAAAGGCAAGCCGGATCGCAGCGCCTGACTGAAAAACGACACCTGAGTCAGAACATCGCGGTACACGTCTTCGCGCGTGTCGGGGAAAACGGTTTTCGAGAAGAATCCCGCTCCCCAGCCCAGCGGAAGAATACAACCGCGGCTGGCTTCGCGGATCTGCCCCAGCCGCTCCTGCAACTGTGCAATGGTCGAACCGAGAACCTGCAGCCCAGCCCACTCGGCGTATCTGGCCTGCACGCTGAGCATCTGTTCGATGTAGCCGTTGATCGCTGTGAACAGCGTAGGGGCGTCCAGAATCGCGCGCCGGCGCAGAACCCGGGCGACCTCCGGACGTTTGTAGAACGCCTTCTCCTGCCAATCTCCCGTGAAAGTCGTTCCCGGGGCCGCCATCTCGGCGAATATAGGCGTGCTGTCCTCGGCTCGCTTCACTGTCCCGCGCGGACTGGTCTTCCAGGCAAGTTCCAAGCGGCCGCTGCGTTGTTCCAGCGTCGATACACGCAGCAAGTAAATCTTGAAAACGTCCGTTGCCACCGGGTCGGAATCTGAAGCCATTAGCGGCTTCATCGCGTCGTTGCTTCCGTTGCCCAAGGCAGCCTGCTCCACCGCTTCCGCCGGCCGGCGCGGCAGGCGGCCCTCGCCCTTCAGCCGCGCTGCCAGGTCCTTCCACATGCCCTCGGTCACTTGCTGCTGCAGATAGCCGGTACGCAGTGCGCCCTTCAAGGCGCTGCCCGGCAGGTAGGGTCCACGGGGACCGCTGGCGAACGTGGGCACAAACAGGTTCTCCGCGCGCGCTCTCTCGTAGAACTGCGTGGAGCTGGGGTGTTCAAACGGGATTCGGCGGCCCGCATAGTTCTGGGCAAAACCGCCCCACGAGGCAAAGTCCAGTTTCTCGGCCCGCTTCAACTGCGTCAGGTAGCTGTCCAGCCGCGGACCCTTCGCGAGCAACCGGAAGATTCGGTGCTGGTCCAGGATATTGACATGATCCTTCCAAACCATGTAGTCGATCGGCGAAAGACGCTGGCCATCGCCAACCAGGCTGGGAGTGAGGCAAGTGACGCGATATTTCATGCCGGTCTCGTTTTCAGAGGAAGCGCGACGGCGAAACCGGCGCGGAAGACCGGATGCGCAAAGCCGGCCGGCGCGGTATCGCGGACCGCGCCCTGCGGCTCACTCCCGCAAACCAGCACGGACCCTTCCGCCACCATCGGCGTGGGCTGCTTCAGTTCTCCCCAACCAGCGGTGCTCTCGATACGCCCACGGCGGGTGAGCGTCGAGTAGTTCCCGCTAGCCCAATCGATCTGGTCGGAAGCGGCGGGCGTAAAGACCGAAAGAAGCCAGTATGCCTGGTGTGTAGCGGGCGGAGCGACTTGGACCGAGCGCACTGCGAGATCGTGTGTGACCGCGGCAGATTCTGTTGATGGCGCCGGCGGTTCGATTGGAGGCGTTTCGATTTCGCTCGTGGGCTCCGCGGCTTTTGCGAGCTGCCCGATTTCGCTCGGAGGACCGGCGGCTTTTGCGAGCCCCGCGATTTCGCTCGTGGGCCCGGCGACTCTTGCGAGCTGCGCGATTTCGCTCGTGGGCCCGGGGATTTCGCTTGTTAGCGCGGCGATTTCGCTCGGGAGCCCGGCGACTCTTGCGAGCTGCGCGATTTCGCTCGTGGGCCCGGGAATTTCGTCTGTGGACTCTTCGACTTCGCTGATAGGCGCGGTGATTTCGTCCGCCGACCCTAAGACCTCGGTGGTCGGCGCGGTGACTTCGTTTGTGAGTCCTGCGATTTCGCTCGGGGGCCCGATAACTTCGCTTGTGAGCCCCGCGATTTCGTCTGCCGCGGGCCTTTCGACTTCGCTGGTGGGCGCAGCGATGTCAACCACGGGCGGTGCAGCCTCTTCGCTCGTTGGCGCGGTTCCGTTTGCGGGCTCTACGGCTTCGAGCTTCAATGGCG
Source organism: Bryobacteraceae bacterium (assembly GCA_035314765.1). Classification (GTDB taxonomy): domain Bacteria; phylum Acidobacteriota; class Terriglobia; order Bryobacterales; family Bryobacteraceae; genus DATFZA01. The sequence continues at coordinate 62 of DATFZA010000320.1, read as the reverse complement.
GCTCAGGCTCGGCTTCGACCTTGGCCTTTTCCGGTTCGGGCGTCACCGTCTTAAGAACCGGA
>DATFZA010000319.1:0-7801 GCA_035314765.1 Bryobacteraceae bacterium | reverse complement strand
TCTCCCTCAAACTGCAATCCATTGGACGTGGGCCCGGGAAAAATGCGGTCCGAGATGACGGTTTCACCATCGTCGGCGAAGACCTCGCCCGAACTACGATCCACCAGGATGCGAACCTTGCGCGATACGCTGCGGGCGCGGTGAACACCGGGAAAATCCTTGTGAAATTCGGTATTGCTAAATCCGGTATTGCCGGAGTGCGTCCGGTCGACAAAGAGATCGCCGCCTTGGAATCCGACGACTGTCTGTTCGCCGTGCGGGCCGATGCGCAAGCGCAGGGCCGCCGACGTTAGATCGGTCACCAGATCGTAGGATTCTGAGGCGAAGTGCGCCAGCTTTTCGTTAGCCTGCGCGATGGTCACGGAGCGTAGTTCGATGCTCTTCCGTCGCAGTTTTTCAATCTCGGCGACCGGCGTTTGCGTCAAGCGAAGGCCGTCAGCGGTCTGGCGGAGCGCAAGCGTTCGCGGCACGGTCATCATGCCGCGGAACGGCGCGGTCGGCTCCTCACGGGCGTACAGCCAGTTACTAAACCAGGCGATCCAGATGCGGCGCCCGGGCGTATTTGAGAACGAAGTGCTGGCGTAGAAATCCTTGCCCCAATCTGCCCACAGATTCTTCTCAGCCGGGTTGGCGTTGACGAAACGCCGTCCATCGAAATCACCAACAAAATACTGGTTTCCCGATCCACCGAGAGGGGCGCCGGGGTTGATGTTTACCGACAGCACCCATTGTTTGCCAAGTTGGAAGAGATCGGGGCATTCCCACGCGCCGTCTATCGCACCGGCGGGCCCGAAGTCGCTCAACGGTTCCCATTGTTTCAGATTGGCGGAAGCGAAGAAGCGGACCTTATGCTCGAGAGGAAGCGCGACCACCATCAGCCATTTTCCGGCGTAGCGAAACACCTTGGGGTCGCGAAAATCTTTCATCCCAAGATCGATTACCGGATTGCCGCTATATTTCGTCCAACTGCGGCCACGGTCATTGCTCACGGCGATGTGCTGAGTCTGAGAGTCCGGTGTGTGGGCCGTGTAGATCGCAATGAGGCAGTCGGGCGAGCCAACGCACAATCCACTGGTATTGGGGTCGACCACGACACTGCCTGAGAAAATCATCACCCCGTTCTCTTCGGCTAGCGCCACTGGCAGGTGTTGCCAATGAAACAGATCGGAACTCACCGCATGGCCCCAACTCATGTGACCCCAAGTGTCGCCGAAGGGGTTGTGCTGGTAGAACAAATGATACTCGCCGCGATAATAAACGGCGCCGTTGGGGTCGTTGGTCCAGTTCTTGGGCGGGCTGAAATGGAAGACCGGGCGGTAAAGTTCGTCGCCTGCTTCGAGCAGGAGTATCGCTACGGCGGCGAGCATCAGCCAGCGCTTCATCTTATTATTGTCAACGCAGCAAAAGACGCGGCTCGCGCCTCAGCCAATTCCAAGCCGCCAATTCCGAGCCGCGACCGTCAGGGAGCGGACGCGCACGTGCGGGAGGCCCGATCAGTTTTTCGCCGCCTTCAACTCGTCGGAGAGCCGAGTATAGACCCCATTGGTCCAGCCGAATCCAGGCTCGTTGGTGCGGTATCCAAACCGGATGGAACCGCTCACCGAAGTTGCCCGGCGCACGGCGTCGTATTTTTCAACGATCACGCCGTCCTGCTGATAGGCCTCTTGCACCAGAGACAGGAATTCCTTTGAGACTCGATCCGCGTCGGTGTTGTATCCGTAGCGCCGCATGCCTTCCACGGCGATCATTTCGAGCGGCGCCCAGGCGTAAGGCGCGTCCCACTGGTTGCCGCTCACAAATGTACTGGTCTCGAGGCCGCCCGGCTGCTCAAATTTCGGAAGGTTCGAGAGAACCCGGGCGGCCTGCTCCTTTGAGGCGATGCCCGCCCACAGCGGAAAGAATGTCGTCAGGAATGGATAGTGGCGAACCCGCCGGCGCTCAAAGTTATAGTCGTAGTACAAACCGTCTTTTTCGTCCCAGGTCAATTCATTGATGCGCGCGGCACGCTTGGCCGCCCGATCGAGCCACGGCTTCGCTTCCGAATCCTTGGCAAGGATTTTAAGAATTTCCGCCGTCTGCGTTTCCATCAGATACAGCAAGGTGTTGAGGCAAACCGGATTGTAATGAACGATGTCAATATTGAACGGACCAAAGCGATTCGACGGATCGAAACCGGATTCACGCATTGACCGGTCGCCTTTATAGAACAGCGGTTTCAATTGATCGTGCGCGCGGTCCAGGTATTGCGTTAGATCGTAGTCGTCCACATCGTGCGTACGATAGTAATCCTTGATGAGATCGTAGTGATTGCGCCCGTGCTCGTCTTTCTCGGAGGAAAGCACTTCCGGCGCGGGGCCTGAGCCGAAATCGTAATAGCGCGATAACCCGGTCTCCGGAGTCAGATGCGGTTCGGTGGTCCAAAACCGGTGAGTTTCGATGAGGGAGGGAAGCGCGCCTTCGAGCCAAGCCTTGTCGTTGGTGGCGCGGTAGACCTCAAGCAACATTTCCGGCAAAAACGGCGGTTGCGAGCGCGTCAGGTAATAAGTCCTGTTGGCGTTCAGAATTTTTCCGTAATAGCGGATCTCATAAAGAAAATTATCCACCATATTTTTCGCGAGTTCGATCTTGCCGTCGTGGAGCAACCCCAGCACGATAAAGTAACTGTCCCAGCCATACATTTCATTGAAGCGGCCGCCAGGAACGGCGTAAGGGTAAGGCAGGTACAGCAATCCCGGTTGCGTTGCCAGGGCGTTGGTGGGCGCGGCCAAGCCGTTGGCGGGGAGCACGCGTAACTCAATCTTCGAGAACGTACCGGGCGCCATCTCGCGGCGTAACTGTTCACTCACCTTTGCCAGGTTTTCGCGCTGCGAGATATAGACCGGCCAGCGTCCGTCGGGCAGCGCGGGAGATTTCGGATCTACCGCCGCCTGCGCCAGTTCACGATGAGTTCGCGTCAGGACGTCCCACGTATTAGAGATGTAGGTTTCGATAGGCGCGCGCGCTGGCGCGGCTGTCTGAGCTGGTGGAGCTACCTGCGCTGGGGCTATTACTTGCCCAACCAGCGCCACGAATAGCCAAAAACTCCTGGCGAGAGATTTCATAACCAAATAAGACGGTCTGCGTCCAAATCGATGTTATCAGGCTTTGTCAGTGCTGTCTTGCCATTTCTGAACGGCAGTAAGCGGCTACTTGTGTTGTTAATTCTAGAGCCGTGTGCAATGCTCTAATTACCTTGGCGACGGATAAATTCAAAGGCGCCGCACCGAAGTACAAACAGATCCTACTGGAATTGCGCCGCAGTATTGCCGACGGCGAATACCAGCCTGGCGATCGAATGCCGAGCGAGGCCGATCTCGGCCAGCGCTTTGACGTTTCCCGTTTGACCATCCAACGGGTTCTCAAGGAGCTTCAAATTGAGGGGCTGGTGGAGAGGAAGGCGGGTTCGGGCACATATATAAAGACGCCTACTGCCGAAGGCCGCTTGTTCGGACTACTGATTCCGAGTCTGGGTGAAACCGAAATCTTCGAGCCCATTTGCCAGGGCATTGCGCGGGCGGGAGCCCGGGGAGGTCACGCTCTGCTGTGGGGCGACCCCACGCTGGGAGTTGCCGGGCAGGAACGCCAGGCAGTAGACGTTTGCTCGGACTACATCTCGCGCGGCGTCTCTGGTGTGTTTTTCGCGCCCATTGAAGGCATTGAGGGCAAGGACCGCCTGAATCGAGAGATCATCGAGTTACTGGAACAGGCGAAGATTCCCGTGGTCTTGCTGGACCGCTGCATCTGCCCTTATCCGCGGCGCTCACGCTACGATCTGGTCGGAATAGACAATCGCCGAGCGGGCCACATTGTTACGGAGCACTTGCTGGCGCAGGGGTCGCGCGCGCCTGTATTCTTGGCGCGTCCTTTTACCGCGCCGACCGTGGATGCACGCATTCGAGGCTTTTTCGACGCCGTCTCCCGCAACGAACGCCCTTGGGATCGCGTGTTGCGGTGCGAGCCGTCGGATCTGGAGGCCGTGCGCGAAACGATGGCCAAGCTAAAACCGGATGGTTTCGTGTGCGCCAACGATATGACCGCGGCAACCTTGATGCATTCGCTCGAGGAACTGGGCCATTCCGTGCCGCGGGAGGTGCGAATTGTTGGTATCGACGACGTTCGCTATGCCAAGCTGCTGCGCGTGCCGTTGACGACATTGCGGCAGCCTTGCCTCGAAATCGGCGAAACGGCGGTTGCGGTCATGTTGAGCCGGATGGCGCGGCCGGAACTGCCGGCTAGGGATATCCTGCTTGCCTGCGAACTGATCGTGCGGGATTCGTGTGGCGAAAGCGCCAGCCGTTCGGCCGCTTAAGCGGGCAGCGTCTGGCGGTTCGCCCGATTTCGTCGTTTCATTCATGCCGCAACGAAACCAGAGGATCCACGCGCATGGCCCGAAGCGATGGCAGATAACAAGCCGCCATTCCGACTAATGTGAGCACCGCGATGGCCGAAGCCAGCGTCAGCGGGTCGTAGGTCGAGACATTGGCGATTTGGCTGCGCATCAGCCGGAGCACCAGAAACGCCGCCAGCAGGCCGAGGACGGTGCCCGCCAGAATGAAGCGCATCCCCGCAAACATTACCATACGCAGGATGGTGCCGCTATTGGCGCCCAGAGCCAGCCGGATTCCGATCTCCTTAACCTGCTGCGACACAGTGTAGGAAACCACGCTATAGATTCCCAGAGCCACCAGGACAAGGCCCACGCCCGCAAACACCGAAAAGATCTGCAAACCAAAGCGCGGTTGCGCAAACTCGTTTGCGTCGAGCGCGGCCTCCAGAGTTAACGTCTGCTGGGGATGAACGTTCGAGTCCATTTTCAGCACTTCGCTCTCGACCGGCTTGGTTAACGACGCTGGATTGCCCGCCGTACGGACGTATAGCATGAACCTGCCGATTCCTTCGCCGCTGATGGGCCCATACGCTTCCGGAATTACCGGATCGCGGAGGCCATGGTTCCGAATATCGCTGACCACTCCGATGATTTCGAAGCGCGGATCGCTGACCGGCACGGGAGCGGTGCGGAGCCCGGTCAATTCGATTTGCTTGCCGATCGGGTTCTCACCCGCGAAATATCTGCCGGCCAGTACGGCGTTGATCACCACCACCTTACGGATATCGGTGACATCCGCGTTGGTCAGCAAGCGGCCCTGCAGCAGTTTGAAGCCGAGAGTGTCAAAAAAATTGGGGTCCACAAAGCCCATCTGGCCGGTCCATTTCTCGGTGTGGGTTTTGCCGGGGATTTCGAAGGCGGTGTCCGGCCCTCCGAAGGGCAGAAAATCCAGCGCGCCCGAGGCGCTGATCACGCCCGGAAGAGTATCCAGCCGGGAAGTAAGTTCCCGAACGAAACGATACTGGTCTTCCGCCTTGGGGTATTTCTTGCCCAAATCGATGAAGCTAGCGAGCAGTTTCTTTGGATCCAAGCCCAGGTCGGCTTGGCGCTCGGCCATGAAACTGCGCATCAGCAATCCCGCGCCGCTCAAAAGGAGCAGAGAAAGAGCCACTTCAGCCACAATCAGAACGTTGCGCAGGCGGCCGCGGCGGAAGCCGCTATTGCCCCGGCCCCCCGCCTTCAGCGGATCGGAAAGATTCTTCGAAAAAGACCCGAACGCCGGCGCCATCCCGAAAATCAGCGACGTAAGCACTGCGATGAACGCGGTAGCCGCCAGCACCCGCAGGTTAAGAGAAATGTCGGCTTCATCCGGGAAGGTAAATTGAGGTAGCACGGCCAGCAGCGCTTTGAGGCCGCCCCAGGCAAACAGGCATCCCACAGCCGCGCCGCAGAGGCCCAGTAAAATGCTCTCTACCAGCAACTGCCGTATCACCTGCCAGCGGCCCGCGCCCAGGCTGCTGCGAATGGCAAACTCTTTTTCCCGCGCGGTCGCCTTAGCCAGCAACAGATTGGCGACATTGGCGCACGCGATCAGCAGCAGAAGCCCAACCGCGGCCAGCAACGTATACAGGGTCTCCCTAAATTTACCGACCACATTGTCGCTTAAGGTCTGCAAATGCACGGTGAACTTCTTGGGGTAGGCTTTGGGATAAACTTCCGCCAGATGGCGCGCCAATATCTCGACGTCGGGTTGCGCGCTGGCCGGCGTCAATCCCGGTTTCAAGTGGCCCAGCAGGAAGAAATATTGGGCGGTGGGACTGTTGTCGGCGCGATCCACAACCGCGGGAATCCATATGTCCGCGCCCCACCAGGCAAAGCGTTTCGGCATGACACCGACAACGGTCCGGGGAGTTCCGTCCAAAATGAAAGTCTTTCCGACGATGGCCGGATCGCGCGAGAACCTGCCTTGCCAGACTTTGTAGCTGAGCACCACAACCGGCGGCGCGCCAGGCCGCGCGTCGTCCGGAATCGCGTAACGCCCCAGCAGCGGAGCGACACCCAGGAATTGAAAGGTATTGCCGGTCGTAAACGCGGCTCTGAAAGATTCCACGGAATTCGGCAGGGTCCAGATCACATTCGCTTGCCGGACTCCAATGGAGCGGTCGAACGCGCGATTCTGTTCCTGATAGTCCAGAAACTCCGGCGGCGAGAAGAATTCGCGGCCATAGAAATCGTTGGTGGAGCTGTCCCTTATTTGGATCGCCACCAGCCGCTGGCCGTCGGTATAGGGGAACGGCTCCAGCAGCACGTTGTCGATCACGCTAAAGATGACCGTGACAGATCCGATGCCCAGCGCCAGCGCGAGCACGGCGGTAGCCAAGAATCCCCGGTCCTTGAGCAGAGTTCTGATGCCGAATCTTGCGTCCTGCAATAGCCAGTGCATGTTGTTTATACGCACTACGGCGCAAAAAGGTCCGAAGAAATCACTTGCCTTCCGGCGGTTGCTTGCCTTCTGGGGCGGGACGGTTGCCTTCTGGGGTAGGACGCTTGTCTTCGGGCGCTGGACGAAGGTGTTGCGACTCCTCCAGCATCTTTTTTCCCTCCTCGGTCCGCCCTAGTTTGATGAGCACTCGACCCAGCAGGTAGTGGGCCGAATAGTTCTTAGGATCCATTTGGATTGCCCGGCGCAACACGCCCTCGGCATTTTTATACTCTTCCCGCTGCAAATAGCCTTTTCCAAGCAGGATGTATGGGCCGCTGTAAGCGGGGTTGAGCCAGACCGATTTCTGCAACGCGGGAATCGCCAGATCCCATTGTTCCCGCCGCGAATAAGCGTCGCCGAGTTTGTAGTACGCCATGGCGAAGTTCGGATTGAGGGCAATCTCCGTTTCGAGTTCGCGAATGGCGCGGTCGATATCGTTGCGAAAGGTGGAGATGATGCCCAGCAGGTAGTGCGCCTCGGGCAGGCGCGGGTTGAGAGCGATCGAGCGTTCCAGTTCGGTGTATGCGAACTCTTCAAACTCCTGGCGGATCATCATCTGGGCCGTGATCAAGTGAGCGGAGGCCGACTCGGGATCGAGGTTGAACATAGCCGCAAAAGCGTGCCGGGCCTTGTCCGGATCGCGGTTCTGAACCGAGGCGCTGCCCAGCATATACTCCACTTCCGGAGTCCGGATTCCGCCGGCGATGGCCTTTTCCAGCCAGGCGATCGCCTCCGAATTTCGCGAAGCCAGGAAATAGGATTGGCCCAGCCAAAACGCGATTTCGGTGTAGTGTTTGGAGCCCGGCTCTTCCGCCTTGACGGCGGTCTCAAATGCCTCGGCAGCTTTCAAGTAATTATGCTGTTGAAACAGCGAACGTCCGCTGTCGAATGGAACGGGAGCGGGCGCGACCGCCTGCATAAATAACAGAAGCCAAGACGGAAAAATGTTCATT
>DATFZA010000318.1:0-3467 GCA_035314765.1 Bryobacteraceae bacterium | reverse complement strand
GACGCGCCACCGGAAGGTATCGTTCCACAGCCCGTCCAACCGGCCTTGCGTCAGCAAAGCCAGTGGGATATTCAGCTCCTCGCCGACCACTAGAAAACGCGCGTCGGCATCGGCTTGGCTCACGCCCTGCGCTGTGCAGCGCTCGCTAAAAAGTTGCCGGGCGCGATCTTTGAACTCCTGCACGAAGTCCCAGTTCGAGACGTTCTCGATGCTGTCCAGACGCGCGCCGTCAATCCGGAAATCGCGCATCCAGCGTGTGATGTAAGAGAGCATCAGCTGCCGGGCGGGTGAAACGGAAGTCACTGCGCCGGAGATTGGATCGTACGTCGTGACGAAACGCGCATAACGGAACAGCACGCTGCCAAAGCCGTTTCGGAGGTTGTCAAGGCCAAGGCCACGGGAGGTATGCGAATCCGGGTCGGTCGGGTCGGCCTTTGGGTCGGCTATATAGAAATCGTCCGGGTTGATGTACTGGTATGCTTCGTGGCGCGCGAATGCCATCACGGCGTCGATAAAAAATCGAATGCCTTTTTGGTGGCCTGTGCGAACGAGAGTCGCAAGATCGCGATTCGCCGTCGACGAGGCATATTCGTCGGGAAATCCAAGTTCGGCGTCCGGAGCGAGGAAATGGCTGGTGTCATAGCCCCAATCGCGTTTGAAAAAGCTGTCGGCCGGGGGCAGCAGTTCGATAGCGTTGATACCCAGTTCAACGAGATATTCGCGGCCGGGTTGCGTCACTGCGATGTTGTCGAAGTTGGCGCCCGCGACGTTTGGATCGATCAGCGCAAGTACATCGGCAAAGGTCCCTACTCCGATGTCGAGATCGTCGGGTTCTGAGATCCGCGACCAAGCCGTGGGCATTTCATAGATGACCAGATTATTGTTCTTGGGGAGCGATACGGGGCTCGGATCTCCCGTAAAATCGATCTCCTCGCCGCCCGGATCGCTCGGCGCCAGTTTTCCACCGCGGAACTTCACGACGGCGGCGGCCTGCCGATCGTCCGGGTCGGATGGGAGGGGCCTACGCGGCGCCCGTAACCGCCAGTCGACCGTCGTGGCGGCTGGATCGCTGCAGAGCACCCCGCCGGCCACTTCGAACCAATAGTGATAGACCTGTCCATCGGTGAGACCGCAGGCCGCGGCGTCGATGGCGTACAGATCGGTGAAGCCGGCCACCAGGGCCAGGGTGAATCGCTTCGAATTGACAAACGCATTTGGATTGGCGGCCTGGAACTGTCCGATGACCAGCACGGGAGCGGGGGGCGCCGGCTTCGGATGCCACAGAACAAACTGCGTTTGCCGGCGATCGAGAAGATCCGCGGTAAGTGCCATGGCTCAGTTTAGCTGGTTTTCGCGGAGCATGTACGGGATTGGGCTGGATTGCCTGTATATTCAAAGAGCCGCCCCCTAATACCGGCCGAAATTTCTGGCTAAGTACACCGTTTCGCAATTACGGTCTCGCATTGCCGCTTGGTCCCCCACTCAACTTCGGGGCCACATTGAGCTTAGCCCCGAACGTAAGTGAGGGGGCCTGATACGTTGGCTTACTTATGAAACCGCGTACTGAGGCAAGCTCGATCGAGCTTGTCGATCGACAAGAGAGATGTGGCATCGCGGCCGGTTGAACCCGACCGACGATCAGATGGAGAGGAGCAGAGCGAGCTGGGATCGCTCACCGCATAAATCGAATCCCTGTGAAGAGCGATTCGCCGCCGCGGTCCCGCATGGGCTCAGAAACCCATAAGCGCCGAGGCGATTCCGATCGCCAGATTTTTCTACGTTACACTGCCGACGTGCAGAACGCGCACTTTTTCGCGCCGAGCGGAATCGTGCTCAGGCACTGCGGACAAGACTTGGTGGTGGGATCGGGAGGCGCCTCGCCCTTGGCGATCCTGGCGTTGATCGCGTTCACGGGTAACACCACAAAGAAGTAAATGGCTGTCGCCACGAAGAAAAATGCAACGCAAGCGTTAATGAAATCGCCAATCGGGAATTTGCTGCCATTAATGGTGAACTGAATTGCGGAAAAATCGGGCGAGCCCACTATTGCCGCAATGAGAGGCGTGATCAAGTCCTTCACCAGCGCCGTCACCACCGCGCCAAACGCACCGCCGATCACCACCGCCACGGCGAGGTCGACTATATTACCCCTCAAAAGGAACTGTTTGAACCCTGACATCGTCTGTATCTCCTCTTGTCTCTAAGAAATCGCAAATCTGCCGCGCGCGAATCTGCCGCAAAAGTGTAGGGGGATCCTCAAACGCGGATTCTCCCCGTTTCGCGCGCAGGTACCATCAAACCTCCGGCATCACCCGAAAGTCAAGATTCTCAAGAAACAAACTTAGCGGCTAAGATTGATGCGCAAGCTTACTGCCCGCTGGCGATGTGGATACCGCATTCCAGCTTTTTTCCAGCCCACCGGCCGGAACGTGGATCGTTTGGATCAACCGGCAACGAAGTGCACGGTTCGCAGCCGATGCTCGAGTAACCCAGCTCGTACAACGAGAGTGGTGGCAGTCCCTGCTCTTTGAGATATTGCCACACGTCCTTGGTTGTCCAATCCGCCAGCGGACTTACTTTCAAAAGCTTTTTCCCGCCTGGCAGCGGGAAACCATCCTGCACCTTCAGATTCGCACGCGTCGGCGACTGATCCCGCCGCAGCGCCGTGAACCAAACGTCGTAGTTCGCCAGACCGGCAAACAGCGGTTCCACCTTTCGCAGATGGCAGCAGCGGTCCGGCGCGGTCTGGTTGAGGATTCCGAACTGCGCCTCCTGCTGGGCCACGCTCTGCTTGGCCGCCAGGTTCACTAGATTCAAATGCAGCCGTTCGACCATTTGATCGCGGTACGCGTAGGTTTCTGCAAAATGATAACCGGTATCCAAAAAAAGCACCGGAATATCCGGCTGTTGGCGCGTGATCAGATGCACCAGCGCCACGCACTCGGTTTGAAAGCTCGAAGTAACGCACTGCGCGCCGCCGCCCGCCAGCACCTCCGCAATCACTTTCTCGGCGTCCATTACCAGTTGCGCGTTCATCAGATCCCTTCGCCTTCTTCGAGCAGGCCCGGATTACCCAGGATGCCCGAGTTTTCCAGTTCCTCAAACAGCCGTTCGGCGGCCAGCTCGGCGTCGGCGTTGAGCGCAGCCTGAGTCTTACCCGGCGCGAGCACCAGCAGTCCCGCGGCCCGCAACGCCTCCAAAGCGCTGTCCGGAACACCTTCCGGAACCACCACCACCGCGCAGCCGTGATCGAACAGACGGCGTTCCAGCAGTTGCGCGACATCGGCCCGATCGCCCGTTCGGACAATCGCCCCGGTGTGGCCGAATCGCAGTTGACGCTCGGCGGAGGTCACCGGTTCATCGGCCAGGCGCCGTTCCGGCAGATGCGGCCTGCGCACCATTCCGGCCGCGATCGTCGCGTTCGTCAGCGGGTCGAGCAGGATAAAACTGCCGGTTGCGCGGTTGCT
>DATFZA010000317.1:0-6043 GCA_035314765.1 Bryobacteraceae bacterium | reverse complement strand
AGCAAGAAGCCCGCGGCGATGCCGACCGACTCCTGCACATAATAGTGCTTGATCTTCTGCTCGCCTTCCGCGGACTGCAACAGGCCGAAGTCGACGCGGAAAACCACGATCAGGTAAGGCGCAGTCTCCAGGAATTCCTTGTGCCAGTCGGTGCCCAGCGGCGCCAGCGCCTGCAACCATTCGGAGGGCATCCGGCGATCGTAGCTCTCGCGCTCCTCAGCCTCGGCCGCTTCCCGAATCCTCCGCTTGATTTCGGGATCCCGCACCACCACAAACTTCCATGGCTGCTGATTGGCGCCACTGGGCGCCAGCGACGCGCACCGCACGGCGTTCTCAATCAGCTCAAACGGCACGGGCTCCGGGGAAAAGAACCGGACGGAACGACGTGATGCCATTCGGGTAGCGAATTCCACGGAAGCGCGTACCTGTTCCTCGGGCGCCATGCGCGGAAAGGCCAGCGGGACGTGTGAGTATGTCATATCTTCTCAACCGGCAAGTCCGACAACTCGACATTTCGTCCCACTTCGCGATAAGCCTCAATCAACGCGCCTGCCGCCGGACCGAAACGCGGGGCCACCACGCGGTTCTCCACCGCCTCGCGGAATCGATCCAGCAACCCTCGGCTTTGAAACACGCCGCCCGCATACGCCACCGCAACATCTTCCTTGCCAAATAAGCGCAGGCACACCGCATTCGCAACCCGGGCCAAGTCGTCACCGGCCTGGCGCAAAATACGCCCAGCCTCCGCGTCGCCGCCATTCGCCGCTTCATCCACCAGCCCCGCAAAACCGGCAATAGCCGCGCGCGAAAATTCGGCCGTGTAAAACCGATGCAGCAGTTCGTTCGCCGATTTTGCCTGACAGGCCGCCAGCAAGATCCCATGCAGCGCAGTGCGCGGGCCCCAGCCCTCCTCATAGCGCAGCGCCGCCCGCAGAGCTTGACGTGTAATATCGAAGCCGCTGCCTTCATCGCCAAAGATGTAGCCCCAGCCGCCGGCGCGAGCGGTCTCATCCCTCCGATTCCTCGCGTACGCGATGGATCCGGTTCCGGCAATCGCGATGGCGCCAGGCTCACCGCCCAATGCCCCGGAGAGCGCTATCCAGGCATCGTCGGTTACCATGATCCTGGCCGCCCGCACCACTTCCCGCGTCAACGCGTCTTTGTCATCGGGCCCTCCGCTGAAGCCCAAACAGGCCGAAGCAAACTCCGGAACATCCTGCAATCCGGCCTGGAGGCAAGCGCCGTTCACTGAATCGTTCAAAGCCTGGAGGAACTTCGCCCGCCCCTCCGATGCGCCGACATGATTGCAGGGCCCCGCGACGCCTCGGCCCACCACGCGTCCTCGATCGTCGCCGATCAGCGCCAGCGTGCTGGACTGGCCTCCATCCACACCGAGAAAATAGCTCATTGAATTTGATACAGGTGGCTGCTGCCGATCTCAACGACAAGCTTCAAGCCCCACTGCGTCGCGTATTGCCGGTAGTCGCGGGCCTTCAAGTCGTCGTCACGAATCAGCAGGTACTCCACGCCCCGCCGCTTTACTTCTTCTGAGGCCAACTTTCGTAGGTTCACCTCCACCGGCACTTCTGACTCGATAGGCTTTTGCGCGACAGTCGTCCAGCGGCCGCTACCGTCGTCAATTTCCACCCGCATGCGTGCCGTAGTCGAATCCCATGAGGTCAGAACCGTCACCGCGTCGACCGGGCGAGTCTGGCCGAGATCCACCTCGATGTACATGCCCGGCTCGCCGCCTTGCCAACTGCGCCAGCGCGTCACCGGCGAAGCGTCAAATGCCAACTGCACATCCCAGGGATTGGGATGCGCGGTCAAGCGCCAATCGCTCGCTCTGGGCAGTTCCTGTCCTGCCTGATACAAACGGATCTCGGTGACGTTCCAGCGAGTGGGCCCCATATTCGCGGTCTCAACCAATCGCGTTCTCCTCACTTTGCGGCTGGGAAACCGGAATGTATCCAGCACCCGCGCCTGAAAATCAGTAAACAAAGGATTCCACAGAATGTCGGCCAGTTCCTCGTTATAAGCGCCCAGGTAGCGTCCGATAATCAGGTGGTCGGTATAGGCTGAGGCCGACTCGCTGAAGGCAAAAACCTTTGCGCCGCGCGGCAGCAATCGGTCCATTGCCCGCGCCATCGGATAGTCGGGGAAAAACTTGCGAGTGAGATAGGAATCCTGGGATTCGATGCGCAATGCGGCGGGCCACGACACCTCCGCAATGCGCCAGGCGTATTGATTGCAGTACATCCCGAGCACATCGGGCCAACAGCTCACCGCGTGAGCGGCGGCGATAGCGATCAACAGCGCTACCGGGAACCAGGGAAACATGCTGAGACTCAGCGCTAACGCCAGCGAGATAAATGGCGCCGGCGGAATCAGGAAACGCGCTCCCACATTGGTTGCGTACGGCAGCGCGAAGAGCAGCGCTGGGACCAGCAACCGCCGGCCATCCCGGTTTCGCGCGGCGATGAACATCAGCGGCGTTAATAAAAATAATGGGCCGAACAATCCGGTGAGCGTGTAGCCGCGCACCGTCAAATCGAGCGGAATTTGCGTATTACTGGTGAGCCCGTAGATGCGCTGATATTTCCGGTAGTCTTCTTCCATGGAAACGTGCACGTACGGGTTAGGAAACAGGCGATTGGCAAATGGAGCTACCGGATTGGCCATCCACATAGCGTTCTTGATCATCCAAGGGGCGACGAACAGCGCCACGAATAAACTCGTCAACAGAACCGGGCGCAAGATTGGCTGATGCTGACGCCGCAACTTCCAAATCACGAATCCGAGCGCATACGGGACCGCTAATGCGGCCGTGTATTTGACCGCATACGACCAACCCGCGAGAATTCCAATGGGGATCAACACGTGCGCGATTTGCGTCTTCTCCCAAACCTCCAGCAAATAGAAAAGCGAAAAGAGAATCGCGGCCACCGCGACGTCGTTATAGGCGACCGATCCGTCCATCCCGACCACCGGCGCGGCATAAAAGAAGATAGCGCCCGAAACCCCTACCCAAGGACGCCCGATGCGCCGTCCGTAACAAATCATCAGCAGCGGCAACGTGACCAGAAAAGCGAAGTGCACCAGCGCGGCTGAAGAGTGCCGGCCAAACGCGAACGCGAACAGAAACAGCAGTTCCAAACCTTGCGAAAGGTTCGCATACATATTGGTAGTGAGGCGCACGAACCCATGAGCGCGGTAATAGTGCAGCACCGTGCCGAGATGATAGGAGGACCCATCCGGGCTCATTTCGGGCGCGAGCGCCTGGCCCAGGTAGAAATAGCCGAAGGCCAGAAAGACCGCGCCATACAGCAGCCAGGCAGACCAAGGCAGAGCCGGCAACTTTCCCTTGGCGGCGGTGCGAAACGCGCCTGTTGCGAGTGCGCCCGCGAACGTCGCGGCTCCTACCAGGACGAAGAACCAGGTTCGCGCCAGGTGGACAACGGCGATTGCGAACATCAGCTCGCTTAAACAAGCCGAGCCCAACACCATCGCCAGCAGTCCTTCTTCCAGGCGATGCAGCGGAATTTGCAGGCGCCGCAACAGCATCATTCCCAGGCACCAGGCGGTGAAAATGGTGAACGCGGCTCCGAACAGAATGGAAACTGCCTTCATCACCTCACAAAGCCGGCCCGCTGCAGAATGAATCCAAACTTCTTGCCGTCTTGCGCCACCCACGGCTGGTCGACCGTGATGGACACTGTGGATTCTTCGCCAACGCCCAAGTGTTCCGGTGGGACCGGCTCCTCGAAAATCTTCGGCCCCGGGGAATCGTAGCGCACCTTCGCCAGGTCGAAACCGTTGACGCGGAATTGTAGCTCGACTGGCCCGGTTTGCCGGAATGCCACGTCCCAGAGCGTGAATTCCACCCGCAACTTCATGTGCGTGTCAACCAAGGCGAACAACCGCAGCGTTGGCGATGGCCCGGTAAAAACCCAGCCGTCGTGTGGCATGTCCAGATCCTTGATGAAATGCGTGGGAGCATCGGCATCCAACATGTCGATGAACATCAGTTCTCTCGGAGCCGGAGTGCCTCCCTGAGACGGTGGGTGTTGTTCCGGCGGCGGATAATATTCCGGCAGGCGCTCGCAAGAGCATAGGACGAGCGGCAACATCAGGGCTAGGCAACGAAGCAATCCGTATTATGGCAAACGCCGCCGGCGCCCGCGACAGGGGCGCAGCGGCCACACCCGTTCACAGGCTAAAGCCTGTGCCACGAGATGCTGCTGGCTGCTTGAATCAAGTAGCACGTCCGTCTAACCCCGAACGTCAGTGAGGGGACGGGTGCCGATCCCTCTAACGTTCGGGGTTCAGAAGAAATGTACAAACTCCAGTACACAGGCTAAAGCCTGTGCGTGAAACGGATCTATCCGTTTCCGGATCGGCTACACTGAGGTGATCTATATATGGAAGGCGACGGCGGCTCGGTACTCGAGCCTTACGAAATCCTTGTCCCGTTCCAGGGCGAGGCCAAGATATTCGCGTTGTTGGACCGTCCCGACCGCGTGCAGCGGTATGCGGCGCACTGAAGCGGAGCGGCAATGCCGGAATTAACAGGAAAGAAGAAAATCGCCATCCTCGGCGGCGGCGTCGGATCGATGTCCACGGCGTTCGAGATTACCAATAAACCGGGATGGAGCGACGAGTACGACATCACGATTTATCAAATGGGTTGGCGGCTGGGCGGAAAAGGGGCCAGCGGGCGCGACCGCGCCTTCAAGGACCGCATCTGTGAACATGGACTGCACATCTGGGAAGGCTTCTACGAGAACGCCTTCCGCCTGATCAACGCCGCATATGCGGAATGGGTGGATAAGAACTATCAACCGCAGCCTCTCTTCAAGTCGGGACCGGAAGCTTTCGAAGTCTGTAACATCGGCCCGATCATGGATCCATCCTCGGGCGGCTGGCAAATCCAACGCCTCGAGTTTCAAACTACCGATGGAAAACCGGGAGTTGGTGAACCCAGCGAGGCGCTCGACTTTTGGGACTTGGTATTGCGTGCCAATATTCTGCTGGTTTCCGCTTACCTGGGGTCTCCCTGGCAGAGGGGCCTTCGCGGATGGCTCTTGCGAATGGCCGGCAAGCTCGTTATTGCGTTTGCTCATTGGGTCGAACGGTACCCCTGGCTGGCGGCTCTGGTCGAGTGGCTGCTCGATCGGGTCAGCGGCGGACTGCTCCTCATTCTGGCGCTCGCTCTCGCCCATGGCGCTCAAGGCCATCCGGCTCGAGAAGAAAAGCTGGCGAGCCATCATGCACGTTTCCTCAAGTGGTTTCGGACGCACCCGGCGAAAGACTCTCACCCGGATGAGTTTCACATCATTCTCACCGCCGCTGACACCCTTTTCGCGATGATTCGCGGCGTGATAGAGGATCGCATTACATTAGAGAATTACGCCGATTTCGACGAGACCGATTTCATGGAGTGGCTCACCAACCACGGTTGTGCCGAACCCTGGAATGTATTCACCCGGCTCATCTACGACGGAACGTTCTCGTACCGCCAGGGCCGGAATGAATATCAGCCCAACCTGCCAGGCCCACAGCGAATTGGGCTGAATTTAGCGGCCGGCTCCGGGCTTTATGGCGTGCTTCGAGCGGTTGGGACGTATAAACAAGGGTTCTTTTTCAAAATGCGCGCCGGTATGGGAGACACTATTTTTTCTCCCCTCTATGTTGTACTAAAGAATCGCGGCGTGAAATTCAAGTTTTTCCACAAAGTTTTGAACTTGGGCCTTTCGGCGGACCGCTCCCGCATCGAGACAATAGCGATGGAGGTGCAAGCAAAAGTCAAACCGGAACGGGAAGAAGCCGGATACGATCCCATCTACACCGTGAAAGGCGTCCCCAGTTGGCCCAGCGAACCATTCTGGGACCAGTTGCAGGACGCCGGCAAACTTCAGAAGCTGCCCAACCTGGAAACCTACTGGAACGGTGGAATCCATGGTGAGGTGCGGACATTCCGCCAGGGTGAGGATTTTGACTCAGTCGTCCTGGGTATTGCCGTCGGCGCGTTGCCCTACATTTG
>DATFZA010000316.1:0-10106 GCA_035314765.1 Bryobacteraceae bacterium | reverse complement strand
ATGGAGCAAGCGGGCATGGTGATCGCGGGCCTGACCAATGCGCCGGAGTTTGGTTTGATCGACACCACTGAGCCGATCCTGCATGGTCCGACTCGCAATCCATGGAATCCGTCGTATACGGCTGGCGGATCGAGCGGCGGTTCGGCCGCTGCCGTTGCCGCGGGCATTGTTCCTTTGGCGCACGGCAACGATGGCGGCGGCTCCATCCGCATTCCGTCGTGCCAGTGTGGAGTTTTCGGATTGAAGCCGACACGTGGCCGCGAGTTGGGGAACAATCCGTCGTCGGCGCCCCTCGGGAACGGCAGCTTAAACATCAGTTCCAATTTATGTTTGAGCCGCAGCGTGCGCGATACAGCGGCGTTCCTGAGCATTGTTGAAAAGAAGGACAACCGCGAGCTTGCTCCCGTTGGTTTCGTGAGTGAGCCTGCAAAGAAGCGGCTCAAGATCGGGGTCTACCTGGAATCGCTAAGCGGCAAACCACCGCATCCGGA
This sequence comes from Bryobacteraceae bacterium, assembly GCA_035314765.1. GTDB lineage: Bacteria > Acidobacteriota > Terriglobia > Bryobacterales > Bryobacteraceae > DATFZA01. The sequence goes on along the minus strand of DATFZA010000316.1, from coordinate 9,615 downwards.
GGTGGAGAAGGCCATTCAATCGACCGCTAAATTGTGCGAGAGTCTGGGCCACCGAGTCCAGCCGATGAAGCTCGGTATTGACGGAACGGAATTCTGGGACGCATTCATCGGGTTTTGGTCGACCGGCACGTTGGCGGAGGAGTCGAACCTCAAAAAATGGTTTGGCGACAGCGCGAAGCCCGAAGATTATCTCGAGCCTTGGACGCTCGGTCTGATCGAGACGGCCAAGCGCCGTGGACCGCGCCAATGCGTGGAGAAAGCGGTGGTGGTTTTCGCCAAGCTGAACGCGCACTTTGAGCAGCTTTATACGAACTACGATGTGCTGCTTTCGCCCGTGATGACCAACCCGCCTTATGAGATCGGCTACCACGCGCCAACCGTGCCCTTTGAGACTTTGCTGCCTCGCGTGATCGACGATGTGGGCTATACGCCGATCTACAACGCCATCGGAGCTACGGCCATGTCCGTACCGCTGTCGTCGAACCACGAGGGATTGCCGATCGGCAGCCAGTTCTCGGCGTGGCGCGGCAGGGAGGGGATGCTGCTCGGGCTGGCGTACGAACTAGAAGCGTCGCGGCCGTGGGCCAAGCGCCATCCTAAGATTTTCGCTGCGTAGTGACTGGCGATCATCCATTATGAAGAAGCGTCAGAGAGTTGAACTTTCCGTTTGCCTTCCACCAAGAAGGAGACCAATATCGGAGATTTTCGGTATACTCGACCAGCTCGTAACTGCATAATGGCCGATGTCTTCATAAGTTACGTGGAGCAGGATGGGGAAATCGCCAGGCTCATCGCGGCGAATCTCGAAAGCGCCGGCTTCTCCACCTGGTATTACGAACGCGATAGCGTTCCCGGTGTCTCGTACCTGCTCCAGACCGGCAGTGCAATTGAGTCGGCGAAAGCTGTTCTCGTCCTCATCTCCTCCCAGTCGTTAAGTTCCGTTCAAGTGACCCGAGAAGTGGTCCGGGCTCACGAATCGGCGAAACACTTCCTTCCCGTTCTGGTCGACGTATCCCACACCGAATTCCAGACACGCCAGCCGGAGTGGCGCGAGGCCATCGGCGCCGCGACATCCGTCAGTATTTCGCACCGCGGCATCGACGTCGCCAGCCAAGCGCTTCAACGTGGCCTGCTCAGCCTGGGCGTCACACCGGGTAGCGCACGATTCGATAAACCAAGCGCGCCCGCCGCGTTCATTCAGCCCCGCGCACAACGACGTTCCCGTTTGCCGCTCTGGATCGGCATTGGCGCTGGAGTAGCAGTTCTTGCAATCGTACTGGGGCAGCGCCCGGCTCCCGTCCCAAAAGATCAAAGCCCTCCCCAAACCAGTGCAAACGGCGCGGATATAACGCCGGCGAATCCGCCCGCAAGGCCGAGTTCACGCCCGGCGCCGCCGCCCGACGTGAATAGGACCGCGTGTGTGTTCGATCCGGTCTCAAATATTCGGGAAAGACCATCGGCGGCTTCCGAGATTCTGTGTAAGATCGAAACCACCAGGAATATACGTATAACGGGCCGCCCCTCCATCACAAACACCGGAGTCTGGTGGCCGACCGACGCTTGTGGCGCCGCGGGATTCATCGCTGCCAATCAAGTTCATGTGGACGTTCCTTCGTGCCCGTGATGATTCACTGAGCCGGAAGTTTCGCGTCCGCTTCCACGTCGATTTGGATCTCGACGTCCGGCGCCGGAGACGCGGCGACTTCGCCCTTATCGCGCGCCCCCATGCCGAAATCGGCGCGCTTCGTCCCCGCGGACCCATGGAACGCCACGCGCGCCGGCTTGCCCGCCTCAACATCGGAGAACGACCCGTTGAAAGTGAATGTCAGCGGCACGACTTTGGTCACGCCGTGAATGGTCAGAGAGCCGTCCATTATCCAGACGTTGTGGGGCAGGTTGTTAACCAAGTTGTTAACCTGCCGCCGACTATTAACCGGCCAGGAGCTTCCCAACACACGGCGGATGCCGCGGCCGTGGTACCTCATCGTTGGGAATATTTTCGCGTCAAAGTAGGCGGGGCCGCGCAGGTCCTCGTCGCGCTCGGTGACCTGCGTGCTGATGCTGGAGGCGTCGATCGTGACGTCGGCGCTGCAGGCGGCCAGGTCCCGCGATACGGTGAATGTTCCCGTAACCTTGTCGAACCTGCCACGCACCAGCCCGACCACATGGTGACTAGCGCCGAAGTACGCGAAACTATGGCGGGGATCGATCTCGTATGTCCCCGGAGCGGGGAGCGCCTGCGGCGCCGTTTTTTCGGGGAGCGCCTGCGGCGCGGTTTTTTCGGGATGATCCGCCGCGGCGGCCTTGGCCCAAGGCGCAGCGCAAATTGTAAAGAGCAGAGTCCCAATTTCGAGAAGATTGAACAGTTTCTGGAAGGTCATATCTCTTTCATTCTTGCTACATGAGAACGCGGAAAGTCCTGATCTGGGCCTGAATCACTCTGAATACTTCTGAAATCGCGCAGCAGCGGGGGTGGCGCGGATCGGGTGGCTCCGCACAGAGACACTGCGCTGGTATAATCGGCGCACGCCCTCTTCTGTTCGGGACAGATGGTAGTACTAGCCGATCCTGCATGGAACGCCGAACCACGACAAGCCTCCGCATCGGCGACTGGTGTGTTAACGCGGCATCGGGCCAGATTTCGCGCGATGGCGAGACCGCTCGGCTAGAGGAGCGGCCGATGCAGCTGCTGCTGTTCCTCGCCGAGCGCGTCGGCGAGGTCGTCAGCATCGATGACTTGCTCAACCACGTTTGGCCGGGCGTCATCGTCACTCCGGACTCGGTTTACCAGGCCGTGGCGTCGCTTCGGCGTCAGCTCGGCGACGACTCCAAGCAGCCCACTTACATCGCGACCGTGCCGCGACTGGGGTATCGGTTGGTGGCGACGGTCAGTCCCTGGGTGGATCACCGTCCGGATCCGTCCACCCCACAGGCGGGCTCGGAACCTCCCACCCTGGCGATGACCAATTCGCCGGCGCGCAGCGGGCGGCATCGAGCTGGCTTCATCCTGGCCGCTGGCGCGGCGGTTTGCTTCGCGCTTGTCTTTGCCTTTCTCTTCCGCGGCAAAATCGCGAACAACCATCGGTCAGCCGCACCCACATTTGCTCCGCAGCTACAGAAATCCATTGCCGTGCTTCCGTTCCTCGACCTGACCGAAAAGATGAACCAGGAGCCCTTTGCCGACGGAATGACCGAGGAACTGATTGACAAACTCAGCAAGATCCCGGGCTTTCGGGTTCCATCTCCCACGTCCTCGTTCTATTTCAAGGGCAAACAAGTAACCGTCGCCGAGATCGCCAAGACGCTGGGTGTCGCTTACGTACTCGATGGTAGCGTCCGCAAGTCAGGCGTCAGGCTGCGGGTAGCCGCCCGGTTGATTCGTGCGGACAACGGGTACGTTGTCTGGTCCGAAACCTACGACCGCCCATTAGACGATATCTTGATGGTCCAGGACGACATCGCCGACGAAGTAACCAAAGCGCTGCAGGCATCGATCGAGCCTAGGCCGGACCGCTGAAAGGACTCCAGAAAAAGGCGGAACTAACATGACCCAAGCGCCGAAAAAGTCCAACGCGCCGCGGTGCCTAACCGAAAGCCGTGGCAACGTGTTTCGAGACCTCGGCCTGCCTCATCCCGAGCAGGACCTGCCTCATCCCGAGCAGGAAATGATAAAGGCCCGCCTGACGCTTCAAATTTATAGCATCATCCGAGCACGCGGGCTCACTCAGGCGCAAGCCGCCAAAGCTCTCGGCATCAAGCAGCCGCACGTATCCCTGCTCATGCGTAACCGCGCTGGCAGTTACTCTGCCGGCAGGCTCATGGAATTCTTGACGGCGCTGGGACAGGACGTGAAGATCACGGTCCGGCCGGCTGGCAAGGAGCAAGGGGAAATGTCTGTCATGATCGGCTAAAGATCGGAGTGTCGCCTTCAGGGCTACCGGCAGGCGCCGATCAGTTTTTCTTTCAGTTCCACCTCGAGCGCCGGTTCTAATTTCTTACCGCCTGCCGTGACATAGAAAACGTCCAGCGCCTTGTGCGCTTCGGTGTCGATCAACACGACCTCGATGTTACAGCCCGAACCCGCCAGCGTGTTGCACAGGTCATAGAGCAGGCCTGGCCGGTCCTCGGCGACGATCTCTATCAGCGTGGCCCGATCGGATGCTTTTTGATTGAAAGCCACGGAGACCTGGATTCGGCCGTTACCGGGAAGCGCCGGCTGCCTCCGCTTCTTGAGCAACGCGGCGACATCCAGCTTGCCCTCCAGCGTCCGGAGCACCGTGTCGCGGAGCCGGCCGGCCTCCGGCGGATTCAGTTCCAGCGTGCGGTGCGGATCGGAGAAAGTCAACGTTGCGAGAAGCTGCTGGCGTGCGTTGACAAACGCCTCGGCCTTCAGAATATTCATACCGAACCCGGCGAGCGCGCCCGACACTGAAACCAGCAAAGCCGGCCGGTCCTCGGAAATCACCGTGATCCGGTAAGCTCCACCCGCGCGGAAGAGATCCATGGCTGGCAGCCGCTGGCGCGCCAGCGTGTGGTGGCGCAGTATCTCGGCTTCGGAATGCGTGCGCAGATAGCGCTTGGGAAAGCCTTCCAGAAACCAGGCGAGATCGGGCCGCATCCCCAGCGGATCGATCCGCTCGCTGTCCAGTTCCTTCGTCAGTTCCGAATAGGCGATCAAATAAGTGGCCCAGAGTTGCTCCAATCTCCACGGCGTCATCGCGTTGGGATGGACGGCACTGATATCGGCGTAGGTCAGCAAGGTAAGCAATTTTAGCCGTTCGATGGTTCCTACCCGTTCCCCCACATCTCTTCCGGTCGCCGGGTCGCTGAGGTCGCGCGAACTCATCACAGAAGAAAGATCGATGTGATGCTCGATGAGGAACAGCACGGCGGAACGGACGGCTTCAGGAGCGTGCATGCGCTCGAGCGCCGGGCCCGCGAGCTGGACGGAAACGGACGCATGTTCGCCGGTTCCCCCGCCTTTGCCGATGTCATGGAGCAGCAGAGCCATGCGCAGCACATCTGGTTGCTCGATTTCCGAAAGCAAGTCCGCAAAACGGCGCCGCAAGGGATCGGTGGTTTCCCGCAATGACTCCAAAATCGAGATGGCTTGCAGCGTGTGTTCATCTACCGTGTAGCGGTGTGAAAAATCCCGGATAACCAGGCAGTCGATGTTCTTCCAATCCGGGAGAATGCGCTCCAGCGCCCCGGTTTCCTGCAAGGCCCGCAGCCCAAGTGTGCTGTGCGGCAGAATCAGCAATGGCCGCAGGTTCTCCCAATCGGCGGCCACGGGAGCGCCATTTTCCAGCGCCTCCCGGACGCGCCGCTCCGTGTCGGCGGCAAGTTGCAGTTGATGGCGGGCGGCAAACTGCACCAGACGCGAGATCGCAGTAGGATCCGTGCGCAGCAAACCCGGCTCGCGCAACAGAACCCGCTCGCGCGCCACGGTGAATTCGGTGGTGGAAACCCGGCCACGCCAGTCTCGAAAGGTGGTGAGCAGCGAATTGCCCGTGGCTTCATTGGTATCCAACGCCGGAACCACGGTACGGAAAATGTCGCGCGCGCTCCGGTAATAACGGCGCATAAAAGCAGCCGGCGCGTCGGATATCGCTTCTTGCGCGTCAAAACTCAGCAAATTGTTGTCGCGGGAAGAGTGGTTGTGAAGAAAAATGCGCGTTTCAAAGAGAAACTCCGGCGCGGCCGGCGGCGGCGCTTCCATGGAATTGCGCAGAAGCGAGAGCCAGTGCAACACATGCAGATCGCGCAGGCCCCCCGGATGCTCTTTCACATTCGGTTCCAGATGATAAATCGTCGTCCCGTATTTGGCATGCCGCGCGCGGGTCATCTGGCATAGATGGCGCGCGATGTCGGCGCGCTGGGCATTCAGAAACTTGGGAAAGCGCTCAGCCAGTTGATCGTAGCGCTTCCGGTCGCCCGCCAGATAGCGATGGTCCAGCAGGCTGATGGTCAGTTCCAGATTGCCGTCATGAATTTCGCAGCATTCGGCGGCGGTACGCACGGACTGGCTCACCCGCAGTCCCGAATCCCATAGCAGGCGCAGAAACTCGGCCACAGGCTCACGCTCTTCGGCCGACAGTTGACTGTCAATCAGCAGCAACAGATCCACGTCGGAGTGGGGAAACAACTCGCGCCGCCCATATCCGCCCACCGCGGCCAAAGTCACACGCGGCTGGGTTTGTTCAAATACGCTCGCAACCTGGGCGTCGACCTGGTCAGAGCGCTGGGCGATTTGTTCGACTGGGCTCACTCACAGCGCGCCTTCCCCGCGGTCTTCGTTGCGGATGCGAACGGCGTCAGCCACCTCGAATACAAAAATCTTGCCGTCGCCGATCTTGCCGCTGCGGGCGCTGCCCGCGATGGCTTGAATCACCTCTTCCGACCGGCTATCGGCAACCACCGTTTCGATCTTGATCTTGGGCAGCAGGTCGACATGATATTCCATGCCGCGGTAGATTTCCTTATGACCCTTCTGGCGTCCGTGACCCCGGACCTCGGTGATGGTCATTCCATCAATGCCTATATTCTTCAAAGCCTCGCGGACTTCTTCGAGCTTGTGAGGCTGAATTACTGCTTCGATTTTTTTCATGAGATGGTCTTCAAGTAAGAAGAAGGCTATGCATCGAGATTATAACCTTCTTCGCCGTGCATGCTGAGGTCCAGACCTTGCCGCTCGTCGTCTTCAGTGGCGCGGACGCCGCCCAGAACGAGGCTGCAGATCTTCAAGATAACCAGTGTCCCCACTAACGCCAGTACCCAGGAGATGGCCACTCCGCCGAGCTGATTGACAACCTGCATCGCGTTTCCGTCCACCCAACCTAGCGGCAGCAACTTGCCATTGGCGTCTTTCAGGCCGTCATTTACTGCGTTGGTGGCGAAGACGCCGGTGAGAATCGCACCCAGCGTGCCGCCCGCTCCATGCACGCCAAAGGCGTCCAGGGTGTCATCGTAGCCAAAGCGGCGCTTCACCGCGGTGACCATCAGGAAACAGACAATGCCCGCCGCGAAGCCGATCAGCAAAGCGGGAAACGGCTTGACGAAACCAGATGCGGGAGTGATGGCCACCAGGCCGGCGACGGCGCCCGAGATCCCGCCCAGCATGCTAGGTTTGCCGGAATGCAACCATTCCGCCAGCATCCATCCCAGCGCGGCGGCGGCGGCGCCAAAATGAGTCGCGACAAAAGCGCTGGTCGCGAGCGACGATGCCGCCAGCGCGCTGCCCGCGTTAAAGCCAAACCATCCCACCCACAACAGGCAAGCGCCAATCAGGCTCAACACCAGGCTATGCGGCTTCATCGATTCGGCCGGGTAGCCTTGCCGCTTGCCAAGATAAAGCGCGCACACCAGCGCCGAGACACCCGACGTGATATGCACCACGGTGCCGCCGGCAAAGTCGAAACACGGGATCTTGCCGCCCAGAAACGCGTTCAAAAACCCGCCCTTGCCCCAGACCATGTGCGCCATGGGGAAGTAGACCACAAACATCCACAGCACCGTGAACAGCAGCATGGCGCTAAACTTCATGCGCTCGGCAAACGCGCCGGAAATCAGGGCCGGCGTGATGATCGCGAACATCAACTGATAGATCATGTAGGTTTGCTGAGGAATGGTGGCGGCGTAGTCGGCGTTCGGTGCCGAGCCCACGCCATTGAGAAAGAGGTAGCGCAGATCGCCCAGAAACGGTGTGCCTTCGGCAAATGCAAAGCTATAACCGGCGACGGCCCAAAGCACCGTGACCACTGCCATCAGACTAAAGCTGTGCATCATGGTGGACAGTACGTTCTTGCCGCGCACCAGTCCCCCGTAGAAGAGCGCCAGTCCGGGGCCAGTCATCATGAGCACCAGGGCAGCGCTAGTCAACATCCAGGCGTTGTCGCCGGCGCTTTGGGCCGCTTTCGCGGCGGCTTCTACATTCGCCAGCCGGGTTTCCATAGAAGGGGCAACAACTTGGCCCGATGCCCCTAGGGAGATGAGCAAGAACAGACTTGGGGTGAGTAAGGAGAAACGGTGCATACCACCGTTATTATTGCGGCGGGACGCGACTGACCGCTGCAAAACAATCTATCGATTCGATAACGAAAATCTATATGCGTTGATGGGTTGTTTTAGTGGGTTGCTTTAGATCGAGTCGTGCCCGGCGGGCTTAGTCTTCCAATGGAATCCGCCCGTGAACTCAACGCCGATGAGATTCTTGATGCCCTTGCGGGCGACATGACGCACCACGGCGCGTCCTTGGACGCCTAGGGTTAAAGAGCGGACCGTCACGTAAGTCGCCTGAGGCAGTTCTTCGTTCAGCATGAAGCTCATGCCAGTATCGGAGATGTCAAAGGCTTCGACCGCGGAGAAGTTCTCGCCTCCATTCCGATTTGGCCAGCTCACCTGGATGCGGTCGGTCACCCTCTCGCGGTCCTGGCGCCGGACGCCATTCTTGTCGTGTTTGACCATAAGGCTAACCCTGTTTTCTGATCGGACGAAACAGTCAGGAAGTTTACAGTTCCAAAAAGGCCGCCGATAAACGCAGGTCAACGCGGATGCCGCCTAAGGCTGCGGTTAACTAGAACTTACACAGCCTTTACATGTTTATACACCGGGTTTCGATGCGAGCTTCTATACTCGGGGTACATAGATGTTGCGCCTGCTCGCCTTGCCTTTCCTGCTGGTTTCTTCGGCCTACTCCCAGACCGGCGTAGTGCGGGCTAATGGAATTCCCGTGCCTGGCGCCACGGTTAGAGCCACGCAAGGGGAAGTCACTTTGACTACCCTCACCGGCGATCAAGGGCAATACCGACTCGATGGGCTAAAGGACGGAACCTGGACGCTTGAAGTGCAAATGTTCGGGTTCGATCTGGTCCGCAAAGAAATCGCCGTGCAGGGGACATCCAACCAGGAATGGGACTTGACGCTGAAAACTCAAGCAGCTCCGTCTGCCGTCGCCCGGTCTCGACCGGCGGAAGGCGCGCGGTCTGGGACGGCGGGCCCATCGTCCGGGGGCCAGCGGCCTGGATTCACGGGCCGGAGTGCAGGCGGACCGGGCGGCCAGCAAGCCGGCCAACGGCGCAACCAGAGCGTTGAACTCACCAATCAACTGGAAGGCCAGGATAATCTTCCCAGCGCGGCTACGGCAACGGAGGTACCAGGCGTTCAAGGCGACAGCGCGAACGACTCCTTTCTGCTGAATGGAACTTTGAGCCGGGGATTGCAGCAAGTGAGCGGGGATCCAGGAGCCGATCAGGGCCCAGGTTTCGGGCGAGGACCAGGCCAATTTGGAGACGACCCGAACCAGAATCCTGGGGGTGGACCCGGTGGTCAACAAGGTCCTGGAGGCGGTTTCGGAGGTCCCGGCGGGGGTGGCCCGGGCGGTGGTTTTGGCGGACCCGGAGGTGGCGGCGGGTTTGGCGGACGCGGCGGTTTCGGTGGGGGTGGTGGATTTGGCGGACGTGGTCCCGGAGGCCCGGGAGGCCGATTTGGCGGACCTCGCGGAACCGACAACGGCCTCGTCGGCAACCGAAGAAATCGCGGGCAGCAGGGTATCCACGGGCTGGTCAACGTGGTGCTTCATAATTCCCTGCTCGATGCACGGCCGTATTCCGTCAACGG
>DATFZA010000315.1:0-2815 GCA_035314765.1 Bryobacteraceae bacterium | reverse complement strand
ATGGCAACCGCCGTCCAATGTCAGGCGCGGAATCGGAGAACGTCTTTGACGACATGGTGGGCGCCGATAACGCGGTGGTAAGCGAACCGTTCGCCAATAAGCATCACGCGCATGTCGGCGATATTCTGGCACTGACGCTAGATGGACATCCGGTTCGATTTCACATTACTGGCATTTACTACGATTATTCGGATGAGCGTGGATATGTAATCGTGGACCGTGGGACGCTGCTGAAATATCTGCCCAACCCGGCGCTGTCCAATCTGGCCGTCTATTTGAAGCCCGGCATTTCTCTGGAAGAAGGCAAGAAGGCGGTAGAGGGCGCGGTGGCCGGCCGCAGAATTGAAGTCCGGGAGAACCGTACGATGCGCGAAGATGCGATCCAGATTTTCGACCGGACCTTTGCGATTACGTATGCACTGGAGGCGGTCGCTGTGATCGTCGCAATCATGGGTGTTGCGGGTGCGCTGCTCGCGCTGGTGATAGACCGCCGGCGCGAACTGGGTCTGTTGCGCTTTCTGGGCGGAGCCAGGCGTCAAGTTGCGCGAGTGATCCTGTTTGAAGCCGCTTTGCTGGGATTGCTCGCCAATATCGCTGGCGTGATCCTCGGTGTCGCGCTGTCGCTGCTCTTGATTTTCGTGATCAATAAGCAGTCTTTCGGCTGGACCATCCAGTTTCACTGGCCGGTTGCGGTATTGCTAGGCGCGCTGAGCGCCGTGTACTCTGCCACCGTGGTTGCGGCTTTTTATCCGGCGCGTGTGGCGATGGAACTGAACCCGATCGAGGTGATTCATGAAGAGTAGCGCGGCATTGTTGATGGCATTTCGCCTGGCGCTGCCTGGCTACCACTACGAATTTCCGCGCGACCACTATAACCATCCGGAGTTTCAAACCGAGTGGTGGTATTACACAGGCAACCTGCATACAGCCGAGGGGCGCCGGTTTGGATTTGAGTTGACGTTCTTCCGCCAAGGAGTGGACCGGAATGCGCCGCGCTCGGTCTGGGATGTGCAGGACGTCTGGATGGCGCACCTGGCATTGAGCGATATCGGTGGCAAACAGTTCCTGCACACCGAGCGCTTCAACCGTGCAGGGGCGGGTTTGGCCGGTGCGGAGCAAGCGCAAGCGCGAGTGTGGAATGGCAACTGGTCGGCCACGCCGCAACGCTTGGACGCGATCGCGGATCGCTTCCAGTTTTCCTTAAACCTGCACCCGGAAAAACCGCCAGTGATTCATGGCGAAAACGGCGTGAGTCAGAAATCGGCAGGCGCAGGGCATGCTTCGCACTACATCTCGTTCACGCGGATCGCGACGCAAGGAGCAGTTTTGTTGGATGGGCGCGAGTACCGCGTAACCGGCTTGTCCTGGATGGATCATGAGTTCTTTACGCAGCAACTGGATCGGAACCAGACCGGCTGGGATTGGTTCAGCCTGCAACTCGAGGATGGCAGTGAGGTGATGCTTTTCCGTTTGCGGCGCAAGGATGGCGCGGCCGATCCGTTTTCAGCGGGAACGTACGTGGACGCTGGCGGGCGCGCGCGGCATTTGGCGGCGCAGGACTTCGTCTTGCAACCGGGCCGCACCTGGCATCAGTATCCGGTGGAGTGGAAGATCGGCGTGCCGGCCCTGCACCTGGATTTGGCAGTGACCACGCCTCTCGACCAGCAGGAAATGACGTCCTCCCAAACCGCCCCGTATTGGGAAGGAGCGATCACTGTCAGCGGCTCCCAGCGCGGTGTGGGTTATTTGGAAATGACCGGCTATGCCGGGCCCGTCGGCGCTTTGTAGCGAATGGCTAGACAGGTGAGATAGGCTAGCTGGGCCCGGCCGTCTTGAGCAGTGCCGGGACGAACTCCAAATCCGTCGTTTCGCGGATCGCCAGATCGATCTGGAAGCGCAGCACCTCCGGCGCTATCGGGTTTCGATAATCGGTGAGGCATTCTTCTAGGGCCGCTTCCGGCGTCAACGCTTGGGTCCGCACCAGACGGTACACCTTCACGGCAAGGGTCTCGGCGGCGCCGGGGGTCAGCATCAACGGCATCTTACTCGCCAGACCGGCAAAACAACCCTCCGCCACCGGCACCCCGCGCACCTGGCACAAGCGGCGCAGCAAGTGGAAACTCTCTTCAGGTGTCGTGGTGGGAAACAAGGGGATGCGCACATCCACGCGCCCGGGCCGTTTCAGATCCACTTCGATCAAATCGGGCCGGCTGGATGCCAGCACCCAGATGATGCGCCCGCGATTAGCGTTGCGGCCCATTTCCTCGGCGATCATGGAATAAATGCGGCCGGAGATGCCGGAATCGTTGCTGCCCGCGTCCCGTTTTCCCAGCGCCTGGTCAGCTTCATCGATGAACACGTAACAACGATTGAGCGCCTGCAGGAGACGAAAAATCTTCTCCAGATTGCCTTCGGTGCTGCCCACCCAGCGGTCGCGGAAATTCTTCAGCTTCACCACCGGCACGCCCGCTTCTCCGGCCAGGCACTCCACTAGGAACGTCTTCCCCGTTCCCACCGGCCCGCAGATGAGATAGCCTTTGGGCAACGCGGACGTGTCGCTCGCCTTCCACAGAGCCAGGTCCTGGCGCAGCCACGCTTTGACCTTTTCCTGGCCGTAGAGGTCGTCCAAGCTGCGGCTCGATTCCAGAAACTCGATTAGCCCGTTGGCATCCTGCTCGACAATTTGCTTCTTCAGACGGATCAAATCGGGCCGGCTGGATGCCAGCACCCAGATGATGCGCCCGCGATTAGCGTTGCGGCCCATTTCCTCGGCGATCATGGAATAAATGCGGCCGGAGATGCCGGAATCGTTGCT
>DATFZA010000314.1:0-6125 GCA_035314765.1 Bryobacteraceae bacterium | reverse complement strand
TCGGTCACTTTCGAGGTGCTGCCGATCGGGCAATGAATCTCCGGTGCAAGGCGATGTTAGTGAGCCGCCGGCTCATGGTTATTTTATAGATGCGTATGCTCCAGAAAAAAATTTGCATGCTCGGCGCTTATGCAGTCGGCAAAACCAGCCTGGTGCGGCGGTTCGTGGAGAGCATATTCGACGAGAAATACCATACGACTTTGGGCGTCAAAATCGACAAATGCGAGGTGGAAATCGGCGACATCCATTTGACTTTGGTCCTCTGGGATCTGGCGGGCGATGACGAGATGGAACAGGTGAAGCTTACCCATTTGCGGGGCGCCTCCGGTTTCATTCTGGTAGTGGACGGTTGCCGGAAGTCAACGCTCGATCGAGCCTTCGCTCTGAGAGAGCGAGTGGAGGAAGCGTTGGGGCCGATTCCCGCGGTATTGGCTCTCAACAAGTCCGATCTCCGCCAGGAGTGGGAGGTAAGTCCGGCGTCCGTGGAGGAAAAATTTGCCCATCACATGCCGGTGTTCGTCACCAGCGCGAAGACGGGCGAGGCGGTGGAGGATATGTTTCGCGCTCTGGCAACCCGAATGCTCGCCAAGAGCCCAGGCTGAGCACCCATGGACTCTTTGGAGACTCTGGTAGCGCTGGATTTGGCGGTTGTCGAGAGCCAGCCGGATGGTTGGTTTCAATTCGCCGCGCTGCTGCCTAACTGGTGTCAACGATTCGGGTTAGTCGCTGGCGCGAAGATGCGCCGTGGCCAGTTGGAAGAGCTGTTTCCCTTGCTGTCGAGCTTTTTGTATGAGGTAGATGAGTTCTGGCTGCATGGTGCGACCGGCCGTCTTGATTCTGAGATTTGGGTGCAGCGGGACGCGACTGGCGGCGAGTGTTCGCTGCATGCCAGCGCGATGACCAGCGCCGGCAAACGGCTGCTGTTGCTAGGAACGCCAGGCGCCGCCTACGACCGCCAACACTTGGTGCTGCAGCGGATCCGGGACCGCAATCTCGCCTATGAGAAGCTGGAGCGGGAATTCGCAAGGGTCGAGGTGCGGAGCCGGGAAGCGCAGAAGCTCAACGAGCTAAAGAGCGACTTTCTGGCCAGCATGAGTCACGAACTGCGCACGCCGCTAAATTCAATCCTCGGGTTTTCCGATCTCTTGAGCCAGGGCCGCGCCGGAGCGCTGAATGCCCGCCAGGCGGAGTTCGTCTCGCACGTCAAAACCGCCGCCGATCATCTGCTGTCGCTGATCAACGATGTGCTCGATCTATCGAAGATTGAAGCCGGCCACGCGGATTTGAATCAGGAACGTCTGGTTTTGCGGGAAGCGCTGAATGAAGTGATGGCTGAGTTGCAGGCATCGGCGGTTCGGCGGGGAATTCAGTTGGAAGTGGCGCTGGGATATTGGGCCGTTTTTGCCGACCGCTTGCGGCTGAAACAAATCGTTTACAACTTGGTGAGCAATGCCCTGAAATTCACGCCGAGAAACGGGCGCATTGCCGTAACTGCCGCGGCCCGAGGCAAGGACGTATGCGTGACCGTGGCGGACACGGGCATCGGCATTCCCGAGAAAGATCAGCAGGCGGTGTTCGAAAAATACTACCAGGCGGGACCGCCCACGCCCGTCCAGCAAGGCACCGGGCTGGGATTGGCCATTGCCAAACGGCTGGTGGAGTTGCAGGGCGGCAGAATATGGGTAGAGAGCGCGCCGGGAGAAGGCAGCCGGTTTAGCTTCACGGTCTGCGCATCCATGACGGATGACTATCCCCGCGACCCTCAAGAAGAGGGGCGCGTGAACGTTTCCGGCCAGTCTCACCGGATTGCCTTGATTGAAGACGACCCTGCCAGCCGGCTATTTATGGAGGCGATGCTGACACCGCCCCATATTCTGCGCAGCTATGAATCCGGTTCCGAAGCATTGGAAGACTTGCCGAGGCTGGCGCCGGACGTGATTCTGTTGGATATGTCGCTGCCCGATATGAGTGGGCTGGAGGTGCTGAAGCGGCTTCGGGCCAATCGGGCGCTGTGCGAGACTCCGGTGATCGCGGTCTCGGCGCACGCCATGACGGGAATGAAAGAAGAGTTCTTGCGCGCAGGCGTGGATGCCTATTTCTCCAAGCCGCTTACCGATTGGGCGGAGTTGCAGAGGACGATTGAACGGCTTCTGAAACCAAGAATTACGAAGCCGAAAATGGTCAAGCTGAAAAAAACCGGCCGTTAATCGGCGCGCAGAGCTTCAACCGGATCGAGATTCGTGGCGCGGCGCGCGGGAATGTAGCTCGCTAATAAAGCGACCACCGTGAACAGGACGGCGCACGCGAGATACGTCCGCGGATCGCTGGCGTTCACCTGGTAGAGCAAACTGCTCATTACTCGCGTCAACGCCAGCGCTCCGGCCAGGCCGAGCGCGATACCGGCCGATGCCAGCGCCAAGCCGTGCGACATCACCAGGCGAAGGATATCGCCTGTCTTGGCGCCGAGCGCCAGCCGAATGCCGAGTTCGGTGGTGCGTTGCGCCACCGAGTGCGAGATAACGCCATAGATGCCCATCACCGCCAGCAGAAATGCCGTCCCGGCGAAAGCGGAAAGCAAGAGCATGGTCAGACGCGGCTGAGCGTTGAGCGCGCCTTCCAACTCCTCCATCGTCTGTACGCCGGTTACGGGCTGATCTTTGTCGATGCGCGCGATGGCCTGGCGGACCGCTTGCGTGAGCTGATGCGGATCGCCCTTAGCGCGTATGGAGACGTTCAGAAAGCCGCTGGGAAGCTGCGCCACCGGCACATAGATCTCCGGTTGCACCGCAACCGCGAGGCCCACGTTCTTGACGTCGCCAACCACCCCGGCCACTTCGGTAGGTTCGGTCCGCAGGCCGATGTAAATCTTCTGGCCGGCCGCATTCTTGTTTGGCCAGAAGCGGCGGGCCAGCTCCCGATTGACGACGATCGCTTTTGCGCCGTGATTGTCATCACGCGAGTTGAAGGCACGGCCCTGAAGCAGCGGAATGCGCATTACGCGAAGGTAATCCGTACTGACCGCATTCAACGCCACAATGGGACTCTGGGAAAGCGGTAGCGCCTGGTCGCCATCTTTCCTGCAGGGAGTGAAGCGGTTGGGGCTGAGTGGGATGGCGGTGGAAAGAGCAACGGCATCGAGATGGTGAATCGCGCCAATCTCCGCGATCAGCCGGTCATTGAAAGCCAGGAGTTGCTCGGGCTTGCTGTATCTGGCCGGCGGCAGAGTGAGCGACATGGTGAGAACGTGCGACAGGTCGCAGCCGGGATCGGTACTCTCCAGTTGCAGGAAGCTGCGCAGCAGCAGGCCTGAGCCGATTAGCAGCACCAGCGACAGCGCCACTTGCGCGACGACCAATACATTGCGTCCGGCGGTGCCGCGGCGATTGCCGGCCGTGCCCCGGCCTTCTTCGCGCAATACGGAACTGACATCCGTGCGCGAAATCTGCAGGGCCGGAATCAGGCCGAACAGTAGGCCAGTGACCACGGAAATGGCCAGAGTGAAAAACAGCACGCGTCCATCGATTCGCATGTCGCCGGAGCGAGGCAGATTCGCCCGCAGATTCGCAACGCTAAGGGCCGCTAGAGCGTTCGTGCCCCAGGCCGCCAGCGCCAGACCAGCCGCGCCGCTCAAGACGGAGAGCACCAGGCTTTCCGTCAGCAACTGACGAATAATATTAGCCCGCCCGGCGCCCAGCGCCGTGCGGATGGCAATTTCCTTGCGGCGGCCGAGCGCACGCGACATCATCAGGCTGGCGACGTTAGCGCAGGCAATCAGCAAAACGAAGCCAACCGCGCCCAACAGGACCAGCAAGGCAATCCTGACGTTGGATACCAGGCGGTCTCGCAACAGGACGGCATCGATGGTGCGCTGGGGATCCGCGTCCGGTTTCTGCGGGTTATCGCGCTGGTATTGGCGGTTGAGCACGCCCATTTCGGCTTCCGCCTGTTCCCGCGTCACACCGGGCCGCAGGCGAGCAATGCCATTAAGAAAACCCGCGCCCGCAGCAACCTGCTTCGGTGTGAGAAAGTTTATTTCGAACGGGCGGGGAACCCAGACGTCGATCTTCGGACCGAGGAAAGGAAACTGGAAATCCGGCGACAGAATGCCGGCGATCTTGTAGTCGCGAGCGTCGAGCGTGATGTTTTGGCCCAGCGCCGCAGGCTGGCCGCCGAACCGGCGCATCCATAGAGAATGACTGATGAGAGCGACCGCCGGGCCGCCCGCGCGATCTTCTTCGGGCAAGAAGGCGCGGCCGTATCGCGGGCGCACTCCGAGCAACCCGAAGAAGTCGTCCGAGACGCGTGCAGCGGGAACCTGCTCCGGTTCGCCGCCGCCGCCAGTCACGTTGAATGCTTCAGCACACACCGCCGACATTCCGGTGAAGGAACGATTGTGATCGCGCAGCAGGGTGAATTGGCCCCAGGAAAAGCCGCGGGACTGGGTCCGATCGCCGATGTAGGTGGACGCCAGCACGGTGAGACGATCGGGGTCGCTATACGGAAGGGGGCGCAGCAGCACTGCGTTGGCCACGGTAAAGATAGCGCTGTTCGCTCCAATCCCAAGCGCCAAGGTGAGCGCGGCCACGATAGTGAACCCGGGACTTTTCGCCAGCATGCGCAACGCGAATCGCACGTCTTGCCATAAAGACATATTGCTCCTCGGTGGCACAGGCTTCAGCCTGTGCTCTTAGCACAGATGAAAATATCCATCGCGCTCAATCAATCGCACATCCACCCCGAATAGAGCAGAGAGCCGGTCCTCGGTAAGTAGTTCCGCCTTGGGCCCGTCGGCCAAAATGCGGCCGTTATTGAGAAAGATCACGCGCTCAATCTCGGGAATCAGATCCGGCAAATGGTGCGTCACCAGAACGATGCCGATTCCGTGGTGCGCGAGAGTACGAATGATCTGGCGCAGTTCCTGCATGGCGAAAAGATCGAGACTGTTGGCGGGCTCATCCAACAGCAAGGCCAGCGGCGAATGCACCAACGCCCGTCCGATCACCACGCGCCGTGTCTCCCCGGAGGAAAGTTCCGCCAGGCAGCGGCCGCCCAGGTGTCCGATTTTGAGCAGGCCGATCACTTCGGCAGCTTTCTCCCGCATGGCCGCCGTTACCTGGTGATACGGCTGCAAACCGATGCTACTGAAGAACCCGGAGAGGATGGCCTCTTCGACAGAAATATCGCGCGTGCACGTGGTTGCCAGATCGTTGGAAACGATGCCGAGCAACGAGCGCAATTCGAATACATTCCAGCGGTCGCGTCCCAGGATGCGAACATGGCAACCATCGCGCACCAGCGGATAGCATTCGCGGGTGATGGTCTTGATGAGAGTGGATTTGCCCGAGCCGTTCGGGCCCAGGATAGCAACATGCTCACCGGGCGCGATCTTCAGATTGATGTCATGCAGAACTGTCTTGAGGCCCCGCGCTACGGAAACGCACGCGAACTCCAGCAGGCTCTCGTTCAACCTTGACGTTAGCATGCGGGAACGGAAGCACCTGCGCCTTACCTGGGGGCGTGGGGCGATCTTTCTGCAGTTCTTTCAGAAGCTTGATGGTGCGGTCGATCTGCTTGAGGATTCTACGGCGATGGCGGCCCAGGCCATCCGGGTTAGTGAGGTCGTTGTCGGCATAACGGACGCCGTCCTTGGACTCACAGGAGCGAATGCGACGCAAGCGCCACAGGTCGACGGCGATGTGGATGACCAGGTGGCGTTCGATAACGCCCACGGGCTTGTGGTCGTCGAGGAGACTGCCGTAAAGCTTTTTGAATTCCTCGTGGCTTTCGGACTTTAGCAGAACGCCGTGCAGGAATCCTTGCGGGCTCGTGATGATATCAATACCGTCCATGGGATGTCTTCCAGTCCTTTAGAAAGCAAAAGCCGCCCGATTGACTCCGGCGGCCGCTTCAAAATCCAACTAATTTAATTATACTTGAGGCCAAGCAAGCGTTCTTTACTAAGTATCTGAATACATTGATGAAAATGTTTGTGACTGGTTTTGCAACTAAGTGCTGGCGCGGAGAAACTGCTGAATTTGCTTCACTGCGTAGTCGACTTTCATATCGAAAATCCGCTTGCCGAGTTCCGGCGTGGACGGACGCGCGTCGCCGCTGATTCCTTTTGC
>DATFZA010000313.1:0-3092 GCA_035314765.1 Bryobacteraceae bacterium | reverse complement strand
GTGGACGATAAAGACCACCTTGCCCAAGAATTGGCTGTCCGCAATCGGGCCCCAAGTGCGCGAGTCGGCGCTGTTGTCGCGGTTGTCGCCCACGAGGAAGTATTCATGCGGGCCGAGCCGGACCGCTTGATGGTTACGGTCCCGGCCCTTACCTGGAGTGAAGGAGATCCAATGGCCGTCCTCATCATAAACGTTCGACCCGATGTGGTTCATCGGGGCGACCCAGTTGAATTCGGTCCGGTTCAAGGACGTGAGTGGCAAGACGCGGCCGTCGACGACCACGCGATTCTCTCTGAATTCCACTGTTTCGCCGGGAAGGCCGATCACTCGTTTTATGCCCATGAACGACACCTCGGGATGCCGAAATTGCACGATATCGCCGCGCTGGGGAGAACCCGTCTGAAGGAGTGTGACGCCCGAATACGGCAGCCGGAAATCGTATGCGGCCTTGTTCACCAGGAAAGAACCTCCAATATTGATGGTGGGCGCCGCGGATGCGCTGGTCAGTTTGAACGCCCATACATAGCTTGGCACTACCGCCAGTCCGATCAATAGAAGAGCGACATGGATGAAACGGCGCTTGAGTGCTGATCCCATATGGGCAATCTTATAACGCTTTTTCATGGGCTCGCCACAATTTGTTCTCACCGCGCTTACGACCGGACTCGTCACGCAATTCAATACGCCACCTACGCCGGCAAACCCGGCCGAACCGGGAACCTTGCTGCTGCTAGGAAGCGCTCTGGCCGATGGGCCGGATGCGCCGGAGAGCGACCGCCGCCTCATCGGCCTTGCGTGGCTCCAGTCCGGGGCGTGTAAAATTGCAAACAAGCATGGCGCGGAAGATCATCATCGATACCGACCCTTCGCCGGATGACGCGGTTGCCATACTCACGGCCCTCGGTTCTCCGCAAGAACTCGACGTGCTGGCGGTGACAACAGTGGCCGGAAATGTTCCGGTGTCGCTCACCAGCAAGAACGCCCTCAAGGCGCTCGAACTGGCGCGGCGAACGGATACGCCGGTATATGCGGGCGCGCCCGCGCCGCTGCTGCGGCCTCTGGTGACGGCAGAAGAAGTACACGGCAAGACCGGGTTCGACGGATACGACCTGCCGGATCCGACGACGCCGCTTGCCGTAGGGTTTGCGCCCGAGGCCATCGTGGATCTGGTGATGCGAAACGCGCCGGGCGAGGTCACCCTGTGTTGTCTCGCGCCGCTCACCAATATCGCCTTGGCGCTGGCCAAGGAACCGCGCGTGGCGGGAAGATTGAGAGAGATCGTGATGATGGGCGGGTCGTTTTCAGAAGGCGGCAACGTGACGCCGGCGGCGGAGTTCAACGTCTACGTCGACCCGGAGGCGGCGGCGCGCGTTTTGAAATGCGGTGCGCCGATTACGATGATTCCGCTCGATTGCACGCATCAGGCGCTATCGACCCAGCCGCGGCTCGAAAAGTTGCGCGCCGTGGGTACGCCGGTCGCGGAGGCGTTCTATCACCTGCTTAGCTTCAACAAGATGTTCGATCAACGAAAATACGGATGGGACGGGGGACCGTTGCACGATGCCACGGTAATCGCCCGGCTGCTCGCGCCCGAGATCTTTTCGGGCAGAAAGGTAAATGTCGAGGTGGAATGTTCGAGTCCGTTGACGCTGGGAATGACGGTGGTCGATTGGTGGTCGGTGAGTGGGAGGACGCCCAACGTCGAGGTGCTGCGGAGTTTGAACGCCGACGCGTATTTCGACCTGGTGATTGAGCGGATGGCGCGTCTATGAAGTTGGTCGCGTTTGTTTTGGCCGCCGGGGTCCTGGTGGCGCAAAATCCGACTGATCAGAAGCAAGAGCCGCAGTATTATGACAAGCCGGCGTTCATCGTGGCGGGCGTTACCGACTACACCAGCCGCGGCAGTCATGGATCCGATGCCATCCAGCGGTCGGCCGAGGCGCTGGCCAAAGCCACAGCTGCCTTGAGCCCGGGGACGCCTACAGCCAATTCTGGAGAGGCGGAGCGGCGCCACTCGCTTGGAGATCGGGAAGAGAAAGCGGGTCATGCCGTGGACGCGCTTCGCGAGTATCAGCGCGCGGCGGAACTGGATGCAAACGAGCAGAACCTGTTCGACCTGGCGGAGGATCTCTTGAAGCATCATGCTGGCGAACAGGCGGTCCAGGTGTTCAACCGGGGCGTGAAACTGTATCCGCGTTCTTTGAGGATGCTGCTGGGTTGCGCCGCGGCCTTGTATGCGCGTGGCCTGTACGGTCAGGCGCGGGAACGCTTTTTCGAGGCGGCCGACCTGAATCCCAGCGACCCAACGCCGTACCTGTTCCTGGGAAAAGCGCAGAGCAAGGAGATTGCGGAGTCTGCCGGTTTTGCCGAGAGGATGGAGCGATTTGCCAGGCTCCATCCGGAGAATGCCTGGGCTAATTACTATTACGCAACTGTTGTCTATCGCCGATCCGGCGACGGCGGCGATGCCGGAACACGAGCCGGAGCGCAGGCTTTACTCGAAAAGGCCGTTCGCCTCGATCCCCAACTGGGCGCGGCGTGGCTGCAGTTGGGCGTTCTGTTTGCCGACGCGGACGATTATCCCAAAGCTGTCTCTGCATGGCGAAACGCGATTGCGGCCGGTTCTCAGATGGAAGAGGCGCATTATCGGCTGGCGCAGGCGTACCAGCACATGGGGGAACCAACGAAGGCGAAAAGGGAACTCGAACTCTATCAAGAGTTGTCGAAGCAGTCGGCGGAAGCTGTGGAACGCGAGCGCGCGGAAAATAAGCAGTTTGTGTTTGGGGCGAAGTAATAAACCGCCACACTCTCGAAAACCTGCCGTCATGCCAGGCGCTCAGGGGAGACTCAGGCCCGCTGTGTCCCCGTCCCCGTCCGCGCCGCGAACTCGCGGGTTTCGTTCTTCCTCCTGTGCGCCCCGGCGCTCAGCGCATGCGGCTAACAGCAATAATTAGAACGCCAGTTTTAGGGCAAACTGCACCAGACGCGGATTGTTCACGGTGGTGTTTACGACGCCGAAGGTCGCCGGTGAATTGAAGTCCGCACCGGGCAAACCAAATTGCGGATGGTTGAACAGGTTGAAGATCTCGCCG
>DATFZA010000312.1:0-13517 GCA_035314765.1 Bryobacteraceae bacterium | reverse complement strand
CCCCGATTGGCAACATCGAGGCGGCTGGAACAACCAGCATGTCATACAAGGCGCGGCCAGCGTCGTTCTGCGTTACCAGGGGATCGCGCACGGTCTCGACAAATCCACGGTATTCATCAACCAGTTTGGCGATTTCGTCCGAGGCAGGAAGGAAGAAAACGCGTGTCTCCTTCGGTGTCGTGACCCACAAGAACGAGCGGCGCGGCGCTAGCCAGTAGGACATCCAGATGGCGTTGGACTGGCGGGCGATCGAGCTGAACTCAGAGGCTTGATGCGGCGTGGCGCCTCGCAGCTTTTCGTCGAACCGCTGGGACAAGACGCGGGCCCGGCTGCTATCGGCTACGGCGAGCGCCTTCACCGGGTCGTTTTGCGTCATGAGGGCGTCCACGTAGTCCTGATAGAAGTGGATCAGCGCGGCGAGAAATGTGATTTTGTTTTCGCTGCCGTTCAGGTCCGATTGGTTTCCCTCGATCACCCCAATGGCGGCTTCGAAGTTGCGGTTGGCGCGGCTGGAATCGCCCTCGGCGGTCCATGTGTTCGCGATTCCGGCATAGGCTTGCCAACGGACGGCCGCGTCGGCAGAATTGGATGCGAGGATCTTCTCGTAGATTGTCCGCGCATCGTCGAAGCGCTTTCGTCCTTGAGCGATATCGCCGGCATCGAGATCGAGGTACGCGCGAGAGCGCGGTTCCGGACCGAGTCGAAGCGCTTCTTGGAGGGCTTGTTCGGCGTCGTCCCAATCGCCGATGGCAGCCAAGGCGGAGGTTAGATTGCCTGCCCATCGAGCGGCATCTGGTGGAGAGCCGTACTGGCT
This sequence comes from Bryobacteraceae bacterium, assembly GCA_035314765.1. Classification (GTDB taxonomy): domain Bacteria; phylum Acidobacteriota; class Terriglobia; order Bryobacterales; family Bryobacteraceae; genus DATFZA01. Next base: position 12,703 of record DATFZA010000312.1, on the reverse strand, counting down.
AGCCATGTCGCGCGCCTGACGATAATAGGGGATAGCCTTCAGGGGCTTCTGTTGGTAGAAGAACGCTGAACCCGTCTCGCCCAATGCGCGGGAAAGCAATACCCCAGGACGCATCGAGCGCAGATCGTCCTGGTAAGCGAGGGCCTTGTCGGAGTCCCCTAGCCGTCCATAACAGAGGACGAGATTGACGGCGGCTTTCGAGGCCCAGTATTGAGCCTTATCGCTGCGCCAGATCTCTCGCGCTTCATCGAAAAGAGGAATTGCCGCATCGCATCGCGACCCGAGCATTCTCAGCATCCCGAGGTTGTTAATAGCGAATGCGACGCGAAAATTGTCCCCGGCTGCCTGGGCAGAGCTGCGCGCTCTCTTGGAGGCCGACTCGGCCGGCCCGAATTGTCCTTGGCTTCCGAGAAGCTCCGCCATTCGCGAATCCGCCTCAGACTCCAAATCGAGGCGCGAGTGCACGACGGCTAGCTCTGCGGCCTCGCGGAGGAGCGCACTGGCTCGCTGAAAATCCCCAACCCTCGCGGCGCCGCGAGCTTTGAGGACCCGGCGCCGAATCTCAAACTCGATGGAGGTCTGTGGGGATGTGGTGTCGAGGACCGCCAACGCTTGCGCAGTCTTGCTCCCCTCCATCAGGGCATCGACTTCGAGTAACCGGAACCGCCAATACAGATCCGAAGGTGAGCGCCTTTGCCAGCCGTGATTTGCTTTGCGGGCTGCAGTCTCGAAGTCGCCACTGCGAAAGAGACCAACCGCCTGCCGGTAGCTTTCCTCGGTGGGAGTATCGCCGAAGCGCACAAATACTGCGATGAAGATGGTGAGCGCCAGTACCGCGGCAAGATAGCGCACATCCTCCCTACGACCAACTCCCGTTCGGGTCGACTGCAGCGGCCCCCGCTTGCCCGCCGGTGCCCGATCCCATGGCGAGCCGGACCAGAGTCCCGCGCCGGTTGTTGTCTTTCATGAGCACCTCGCCAAAATGGATCTTTCCAAAACCCTTCAGCGTTAGCACAGACCCTTTGATCTTTTTGCCATTCCAGCGGATACTGTTGACAAACGACACGCCTGTATGGCCGCTGGTTGTTCGCGGCAGTTTCTCACCGAACTTACCGCCGGTCCCATGCGTCAGCCGCGTCTGATACTTCTTAAAAAAGTTCTCATTTTTCCGGTATTCCCGCTCGAACTGCGCGAAGGTCGGAAACTTGGAGAAATCGTCATCGATTTCCAGCTCAACGGGCTTCCCATCCAGTTCCAGGCCCTGAACCGTAATATCCGTGAAAACGATTTCCGGCTGTCCGTCGGGCCCGTGGTCGGCTTTTGTACTCAGACACAGTTTCCGGGCGCTGAAAACTATAGACCCGTTTTTGGCGGAAACTTCCTCAATACACGCGGTCACGGTCGTGACGTGGTGGCCGTTGTCCAGTTCTTCACCTTTGCTTTCGGCGAAAGTCGTGCCCCACTTGAAAGTGTCCTTATAAGGGCCGGCGTCATACCTGCCCCCGGCCGATTGGGCCCGATGATGGCCGCCCACAACCGTAAGAGACGTGCACGGCGGTCCTTCGACTACCGCAAAAAAAGGCTTGCCGTCAATGCTAACGATGCGCGCGCCAAAGGGCGTCGCGTTGCCATGGAAGATAAAGCGCCGGTCATGTGGGTGGTTGGCCATAAGGCAGTGATTATCTCAGATTCTGGCTGACTTTGAAACGGAATAGCCAAGATTTTTCGGGGGACACTGTGACCGGGCGTACAGTCAGAGTGTACTCGGCAGGCGCCAGGAAGGACGAAGGCAGAAGCACCTTGAACGACTCACCGGGAGGCGGCGCGGGGGCGGCATCCTGGACAATGACCTGCTTGGCATCGGACTTCCGCAACTCCCATTGCACTTTGCCGGAAGCTCCCGGCAGATCCGCTTCGAGGAGCAGAAACGCTCCCAGTTTCTCAACCGGCACCGCAGTCGCCGCGCCGCGCGACTCAGGGTACACAACCACCGACGCTATCGCCTGTGGCCGCACCGTATTCCGGAGCTGCAGAGTTTGATAGCCGCCAAAGATCAAGGCAGCCGCCAATGCGCCGCTCCACGCCAAACGTCCGGGCAACAGCCATTCCGGAAGCCGCCACCCTTCAAGCCACCCCCACGACGAGCGCTGCTGCTTCGGCTCGGCCTTCGTTTGGTTCTTCAATACTTCCCGGGCGCCCTGGGTGACGGAGGACAGGTCACGGACGTCTTGGGCGCATTCCTCACAACTAAAGAAATGCTCCTCGAACTGTTCGCGTTCACCGTCGCCCAGTTCTCCCAATATATATTTCTCAGCGGCCATCATTGTCATGGCTTCATCATGTTCCACAAAAGGGTCTCTATGGTTGTTGTGACAAGTCGGTCAAATTCGTTTCACGCCGGGCAGCGGGCTTCTGCGTTTCCGCCAGGAGCTGGCGCAAGCGCTTTTTTGCGCGATGCAGCATGACGCGCAAATACTCGCGCCCCACGCCCTGCTCGCGACACACGACATCCTTATCGCGTTCTTCCAGAAAGACAGCCTTCATCAAAGACCGGTCCTTGGGCGACATCTCGTCGATCATCATCCGCACCTGCCGCCGGCGCTCCTCGGAAACCAATTCGCGTTCGATGCCGTTTCCCGGGTCGCGCGGCTCAGGCACGTTTTCGTCCCACTGGCCGGCTTTGGCGTGCTCGCGCAAGTGCTCGAAGACCACGTTGTTGCAAACCGAGTTGACAAATGCCCCCAGGCACTCCGGACGCTCCAATCCCGGCCCGCGCCGCAATGAGCGCAGAACACGCAAGAACACTTCTTGCCGCAGGTCTTCCAGATCGTTGCGGGATCGCAGCCGCTGGCGCAGCTTGATGAGCAGCAGTCCCGAGAAATAGTCCACAAAATGACGTTCGGTCTCGCTGTCGCAGCCGGCAAGCCGCTCGACATACTCCCGATCGAATGCGAAGAACTCCACTGGCTGTCTATGTACCTGCGTGACGCCAGCATAGCCGGATCCGCGGCTAAGTGCAACATGGTCGGAAGGTTTTGGAGCAGACGGTCTTGTGGTAGGGGGTTTTGAGTGTTCGGGCGCAATTGAGGCGGTATGAGATGGCATTCGATTGGCTCGATAGGTACCTGCGGAGTGGTGCAACGTGGGCCCGGTTCGTTTCATCCCCCGTCCAAAAAAGCCTATTACCTTTTGATTCAGGCGCTTACGCGCGTCAGGAGCATGCATGGATGGTCGTCCTCAAGATCTCTAGCGAGAATTCTCAACTTAAGGCGACAAGAAAAGCGCATCCGTCGAGAGCAGGTGCAGAAAATAGGCGTTCTTCCAATCCGTCTTGAGGCGATCGAGCAGAAAGCCTTCCGCCGCGCCAAACGAGTAAACGAAACCGCGCTTCATTCTTGCCAAGTCGGCATGATCCAGTTCATTCAGCGTATCGGCTCGGGCTTTTCGAGCGTAGCCGGCGAAGGGCTCATAGTCGGGAAGTTTCCGATATTCCGCCGTCGGCTGGTAGTCTTTGGCTGCCTCCGCAACTTTGACTTGCGTGTAGCGTGCCATTCCTTCCTGCCAAAGTTGAAAGCCGATGTACTTTCTATCGTCAGGCGAAAGCTGGGCGAAGACTCTTGCGCGCTCCTGAACGTACGCAGCCGCGAGTTTCTTGAAATTCTGGCCGTCCGGCTCCTTCAAAGCCCGGATGAGCCCGTCTTGCAACCGCCGGAATCCTTGCACGACTTCTGGCCTCTCGTACGGGAATGGATAGTTCAACATCCACATTCCCGTGGTATCGCCGCGGCTCAGGCCCAAGTCGTTCACCGCGGAATAATACCCTGGCTGCGCAGACTGCAACTGATGAAAGCGCTCGTGCATCAGCGTGATGAGCCAAGGCGTACTCGTCTTCGAGTCTGTGTTTGCCGGCTCGCCCGCTACTATCACAGCCGGTGGACCAAAAGCGGGAAACGTTGCGAGAAGGTGCGGGTCGAATTGGCGCGGTCGCGCATAAACGTTTTCGCCAAGTTTGGTGAACTCAGGCGGCGGCGTCGGATGGTGAAGCAGAAATTCCATCTCCGGCGTTACCAGCAAGAGTGGCGCGGGCGTCCGGCTCCAGCCGGGCCAGGTCTCATCGCCGATCTGGGAAGCAAGCCGGTAGAATTCGGCGATGCGAATCATGTCCTGATACGGCACTTGCTGGGCAGGGGCAACCGTTAGAATCAGAGTGACCGCGAACGCCGGGCGCATGACTATTTCGACGCGCCACCGGGCCAATCCGTTTGGGCGAGAATCTCAACAAGGTCGCTTGGCCTATATAGGATGCCGCTTCGTTGACCGGTGCTGGAAGTGGCTCCCGATTCGCCAATGCATGCATCAACAACGTTGGCAGGCCGTTCCGCTTTCGAACGGATTTACGATCGCCGGCCAGAGGTCTCTGATTAGACGCTGCACTCGCAGTTTCACAGACACTACTGTCGCATTGCGAAAGACAGGTCAATACAACACCGAAGGCAGGTATGCTCCCGATCGGCGCTCTGGCGGCGGCCTTGGGCGGGCTGGATCGGATCGTGTTCACTGGCGGGATTGGCGAGAACGACGAGATATGCTCCCTGGGGTTCGTTATGGATGAATTTGGCCTCTGATTGTATCAATGGTCAACCGGCATGCCGATTCGAGTCCAATACGACACATTAAACCGTGCCAATAAACTGCTGAATCTTCGGCCTGACAGCCTCAAACGCCGCCGTAAATTCGCGCAAGGCCCGGGAGGCTTGGCCAAGGTCGCCGCTTTCACCCAGTTTTTCGACCACGGCAGCGAGATCTCTTACCTCGGTGCAACCCATGTTCGCCGCCGCTCCCTTGATGGAGTGGACCGTGAACATGGCCGCTTGGGCGTCGGAATTGCTCAGCGCGGTGGCCAGAGCGTCAAGTTGCGCGGGCATGGAGTCGACGAACACCGAGGCGAGTTGTCTCGCCAGCTCGCGATCGCCGTTCAGCCGTTCCATCAAATCGTCCCGGTCGAACCGGCCCCGCTCTCGTGACTGCGTCCCGTTTGTTCCGGCGATGGGCGTAGGCAAGCCTGCGCCGCTGTCAGTCCCCCGCGGGCGCTGAATATCCGCCAGCGCCTGCATCAACAGATCGTGCCGAACTGGTTTCGTTACATATCCGTCCATCCCGGCTTTCAGGCACTTCTCCTTATAGCCGGCCATGGCATGGGCCGTCATGGCAATGATCGGGATATGTTCTCCGGTGTGTTTTTCCATCTCGCGGATCGCGGCGGTCGCCTGAAAGCCGTCCATTTTCGGCATCTGTATGTCCATCAGCACCACATCAAAGGATTGGGCGGCGAGCAACGGAGCCACCTCCGTTCCATAATTCGCCACCTCCATCGTGTGACCGGCCTTCTCGAGGATGCCGCGGGCCACCAGTTGGTTGACCTCGTTGTCTTCCGCCAGTAAGATATGGAGACTTCGGCCACCTTCGCGCGTCGGGCGGGGGCGGGCCGCAACGGTTGCTGGAGCGCGCTCCCCCGGTTGTTTTGCTTCGGCCAGAGCGGCGGCAACCGCGGATCGCAGTTCGGCCCGCCGGACCGGTTTGGTCAGATACGCTGAGATTCCCAGCGCTCGCGAACGCGCCAGGTCGCCCCGGTGTTCACCGGAGGTGAGCATGAGAACCTGCCCGGTTTCCGCGGCGCTTTTCCGCAACTCTTCCACCAGCGCAAAGCCGTCCATTTCCGGCATCCGCAGATCCGTCAGAACGATATCGAATGGTTCGCCAATATTCTGCCGCCGCCGCATGACCTCCAGGGCTTCCCGCGCCCCGGCCGCCATCTCCGGCCGCATCCCCCAACCATGCAGCAGTTCTTCGAGAACCCGCCGGTTGGTCAGATTGTCGTCCACCACCAGAACCGATACGTCTTGCAGTGAGACAGCGCCGGGTTGCTCAGCTTCTTCAACCGTTTGGTAGACGGCTTCCAGGGAGACCGTGAATTGGAACCGGCTCCCTTTGCCGGGTTCGCTCTCCACTTGAATTCCACCGCCCATGGCTTTCGCCAGGCGCTCGGAAATGGTCAGGCCAAGCCCCGTTCCACCAAAATTGCGGGTCGTCGATCCGTCAGCCTGGCCAAAGGCTTCGAAGATCACCTTCTGCTTGTCCGCGGGGATGCCAATCCCGGTGTCTTGCACCGCAATATGGAGGCAAAAGTGCTCGCCTTGCTGCTCTTCGCCGCTCACTTCCACACTCACTTCCCCGGCTGCCGTGAACTTGATCGCATTGCCCACCAGATTGGTGAGAATTTGCCGGATTCGTGGGGCGTCGCCCATGACAAACCTGGGTACGTCCGGCCGGACGCCGGTCACCAGTTCCAGGCCCTTGGTATGCGCTAGCACCGCCAGGGTTTTGACGCTTTCCTCCACGAGATCGCGGATATCGAAACGAGTGGGATCGAGTTCCAGCCGGCCGGCCTCGATTTTCGAATAGTCGAGGATGTCGTTGATCACCGTCAACATCGCATCGGCCGACATGCTGACAGTTTCGAGGTAGTTCCGTTGCGTCTGGGTTAACTCGGTCTCGAGAGCGAGGTTGGTCATCCCAATCACGCCGTTCATCGGCGTGCGGATTTCGTGGCTCATGTTGGCCAGAAATTCGCTCTTGGCGCGGCTCGCCGCCTCGGCCTTGTCTTTGGCTAAGCGCAGGTCGGTGTTGGACTCGACCAGTTCGGCCGTCCGCAGCAGCACCTCTTGTTCCAGCCGGTCCCGGTGCAGCCGCAACTCCTCGTCCCGCTGCTCGATGTCCGCCAGCATTCCGTTGAACACGTCGGTGAGTTGTCCCAGATCGTCGCCGGAAACCTTCACCGCCCGCGTGGAATAATTCTTTTCCTTGGACACGATTTTCGCGGCGCGCCCCAAATGGGCGATGGGATCGAGAATCATTCCCTGCAGCCCGGAGGCGAGCCCTAGCCCGAGGAGCCACGCGCCCACGAGAATGAACGCTACGATGTAGGCAAACCGGCGCGTCGTCGTGTCTAGCTGCTCCAGGTCCGACTCCAGATAGATCGATCCAAGTTTTGCTCCGTTCATGCCAACGGTCTTAAACGCAATCAACCGGTGCGGTTCAAACCGCACACCCTCGGCGGCGGTTGCCGGCATTGGCGAAGGCGGCGCAGACGTCCGGCGGTAACTGGCCAGCGAGCGCCCCGTGACGGTGAGGATTCTGGCCGCCAGGATATGGCGCTTCACCCGCAGCGAGGATAGAATCTCCGCTCCCACTTGTGCGTCTTCAAAGCTCAACGACGCAGTACTGTTGGCGCCGAGCATCTCCGCCATCACCTCCAGATCGTTGGCCATCGACTCCCGCGCCACAATCCGGTCGTACACCAATACCGCCGCGCAGGCGCACAGCAACGCGGCCGTCACCGTGGTCATGATGATGAGCCGCAGCTTGTGCCTGACGCTCAGGTTCCGGTAGGTGCTTGGCAGCCTCATCGCAGTACGTTTCTTACTTCTTATTGGTCTTACTCTTACCGGACTGGGCCAGACTCAGCAGTTTGGCGCTGATATGCAGTCCGGCGCGCTTGGCCGCCTCCGCGCTGATGTCTATCTTTACCTTGCTGTCTTCCATCCGGAACTCGATAACGCCGCCGCTGGCGATAAAGCCCTCCGATTCTCCAACCGTCAGGACGCTTCCTCCTTTCACCGCCTCCAGCAACGCGCGCGTTCGCTTCCGCTCGGACACACTCACAAAGACGATCTGGCACTGCCGCGCCTGTTGCGTCTCCTGGACTTGCCGCACCTTCACGGCGCGCTTTTCCACTACCACGAGCTGCGCCGCTTGCTCCAACGCCGGCGTAAACGGATTCCCTCCCAACACACAAATCGAGATCGGGTCCCCCGGCGCTTTGAAGGCTTGCCCCGGCCATTCCACGAATTTGGCGAAGTTGAGCAGGAACGCGCCCTTGACGTGATATTCTTCGGCCGGTGCATCCGCCCCCACAGCCCTGCTGAGCGCTACAGCCAGCGCCACGAAAGCGAGTGGATTGCGCACAGTGTCTTGCGGCGCCTTTCATTGAATTCGCTTTTGCCATACTTCGATGCCGAACAACACGGTCCTGCCGCGGGTCACCGGAATCGTGTTCGCGGAGCCGGATCCCAAGGCCGGCAACCATATCTGCTTGTTCAACAGGTCGTCGGCATTCACAAAAAGCGCAAATCCCCGGGTGTCGTCCTTTAGCCAACGCTTCGACAGATCGTAACGCCCATGCGCGCCGATCGAATGAAACGCCGGCGCCGGCGGGTTGAGCGTGGCGTCAAAGCCGTCAATGTGGCCCTGGTAGGCGTCGAACACGCTGAATGCGTCTCCGTTCGGCGACCGGTAGCTGGCGCCGGCCTTGGCTACCAGGCTGGGGCTGGGGGACAAATTCTTCGCTCCCGCGCCGCTGTCGTTCACCTGGTAGAGGACCGACCCTAAAAAAAACCAGTCGCGCTTCAGGTAGTACTTGCCTTCCCCCTCGCCTCCCTGAAAGTGCAGCGGGATAGGATCGTTGTAGTAACGCGCCGGGAAAGTAGCTCCGTTCTGGATGATCAGGCCGATTTGCCGGCTTTGAAAGTAGTCGGCGCTCGCTTGGATACGATTACTCTGATAACTGACTTGCGCGTCCAGGGTCCCTACCTTCTCGGGCGTCAGATTCGGATTGCCCTTCAACCCGGGGTGGTTCAACAGCGTTTCATCCAGGCTGGGAGCGTTATAAGCCCCGCCGTAGAGTACCTTCAGCGTTACGTGATTCGAGGGATTCCACAGGATGCCTCCGCGGGGACCGGCGTTGATCGCGATGGCGCCGATCTTGTTCGCCTGTACGCCGCCGATCAGCTTCAAGTCGTCGGTCAGCTTATGCTCGTATTGGACGTACCCTTCGCCGGCGTTCCGGCTCCCTTGCGCGTCGATCAGGTTCGGGATCACGCCGAAAAAGGTTTCCACGCCGTCGATGTGGTTGTAAACTGTTCCGAACGTCAACCGGTTGTTCTCGGAAAAAGTAATGAAATTGGTCCACTCCAGATCCGCCTCATACGAGTCGCGATGGATGACGGGGTAGTCCGGCGCGTCCAGCACCGACCGGGAGTAGGTCACGTCGAAAGTCATCGCCCACTTGGCGCTGGCTTGAAGCGTGTATCCGAGATCGCTGAATCCCCGCTTCGAGCGCGTGTCTCCCACGATTCCCCGCACAAAGGAGGGAGCTTCCTGGGCCGTGTAGGAGGACATAAAACTCAGGCCCTTATAGTTAATCCCCAGGTACGCGCCGGTTCCCTCGTCCCGCAGCACGGCGTTCTGCGCGGTGACCGCGCCCGATGCTGCCACCGCCCGCTCGGTGATATTCCAGCGCGGCCATTCGTGGGTCTGGCCGCCCTCCACAATACTCAATCCGCCCCGCTGAAACAGCATCTCCTCCGTTGCCGACTTCTCGCCCGCGGCGCCGGCCGCCCCGCTGACGCGAAAGTCCTGCCCCTCGGCCTTCTTGGTGATCAGATTGATCACTCCGGAAAACGCGTCCGATCCATACAGCACCGAACCCGGGCCTTTCACCACTTCAATCCGCTCCAGCGTGTTGATCGGAAAGGACTCCAGGATGTCGCTGCTCACCCCGCCCTCGAGAATCTCCCGTACCGGCCGCCCGTTAATCAGGATCAGAATATGGCCGCCGTTGGCCCGAGTCTGGTCGCCCCGCACCGCGATCAAACTGCGGTCGGCGAGAAAAGTACTGGTGACGTTCAACCCCGCCACCCGCTCCAGCACTTGGAGCAGCGTAGTGCCTCCGAATCTTCGCAGTTCATCCTGAGTGACCACTGACACCACGCCGGCCGCGTCGGAGAGTTTTTCGGGAAATTTTGCCGCCGTCGTCACCTTCGTGTTGCTAAGAGAATCCAGATCCATCGCGAAGGGGTCGGTCGAACTATCCGCCGGGGGAGCCGGTTTCGGCGGCTGTTGCCCGAAGCCATCGCCTGCCGCCAGCCACAACAGCCCGGCGGCGAGAAACGAAAATTGCCCACTACGCCCTCGCCGCAGCCAGGAATAGATAAGCTTGGGGAATTTGAGCTTGCCCGGTGCGGTCATGTCTAACATTTCGGGCAATAATGCTGTTTTGTTAGCCGCAATGCCGCCAAATTCCTCTCGCGAGCGCCAGGCGGAGCGTTGGCCCGAACGGCGTCCGGGGAAATCTCCGGGCTCGCCGCCTCCTTCGCGAGCCCGCTACTCTGCCCTGCCACGCCATCCGCCTCCACTCCGCCTCCCGATTCGGTAATCGCCAGCCGCGAGCGAGAACTCGCGGCAGCCAGGAGCCCACAAGCGTGTTACTACGTTATGGATTACAGCGTGCGCTTTGCCAACGGGATGCCACAGCCGGTCCGGCCAAGAGAAGCGCGGCGGTCTCGACTTTGAAACTGCATCGCGGGTCTTCGCCTATGCAAATCTGATGCTTCGCAAAGACCGCGTGAGCGAGGGTGAGCAGCCTTGGCGCCGGATTGGTGCTGTACGGAAGGCGGTGCTGCTCGTGGCCCATGTTTATCGCGACGAGAACCCAAAATGGCGAAGAAGTTATGCGCACAATCCCGGCCCGCGAAGCAGATCCGCGTGAGCGCCGAATCTATCTTGAACAAGCCCCTTACGCTGAGATTGGAAGCGAGCCGGTAGAATTCGGCAAGGCGAATCATGTCCTGATATGGCACTTGCTGGGCAGGGGCAACCAATAAAATCAGAGTGACCGCGAACGCCAGGCGCATGACCGTTTCGACGTGCAAGGGGGGCAATCCGCTTGGGCGGGGAATCGAAACAGGTCACTTGGCCCAGGTTGGCACTCACTCTTCCCCGCAGCAGTGTCAAAGGATCGAGCGACAGCGCGAGCCGCGCGGGAATCCATGTGGCCAGTAGTCCCAGCGACAACATTGCCAGGACGACACCAGCCAATACCAGCGGATCGCGCGGAGTCGTCTGATACACGATGGAAGCCAGTACGCCAAGATTCCGAGGGCCAATCCTGCTGGCGAGCCAAAAGCCGGCGTTTGAACGCCCGCCCCAACGCTGCCTGTAACACTTCCTTGCGCTGCGCGCCGAGGGCCATCCGAATTCCCAGTTCCCGCAGCCGCTTGCTGACCGAGTACGCTGCCATTCCAAGATGCCAGTGAGAGACAGCATGGCGCCCATCGCGCCCAGGGTCTGCTCGGTAAGCAAGAGCAAAATGGGAACGGGGAGCCGGATTGCGGCGTCGGCCTGCTGTCCCTTGCTAGACTCGGGCAATGCCGTCTCGCATCCGGCGGGTGAGGCTCAACAAATCCGCCGGCCCTATTCGTCGCATGCTCCAGTATGCCTTCTACGACTGGACTCGCGAGATGCCGAGGTCCAAACGCCTTCTCACCTGGCTCGGGATTCTGTTGCAGGGATACGCCATCTACGCCCTTTGGACGAGGTCTTTGGTCTGGCCCCTGATGTGGCCGAAAGGGATACCTCTCTACGTCAGTGTCTGGCTGATTTACTTCGCCGGCGAAAGGCTGATGAATGGGCTGCTGACTTCGGAATTTGTCCGCAAGACCGAACTCGAAGCCGACCAGATTGCCGCGCGACAGATCCAGCAGACGCTCATCCCCCAGAAGTTGCCGAAGCTTCTGGGCTACGAGGTGGAGACGTTCTACCAGCCTTTACGCGAGGTCGGTGGCGACTACTTCGACGTCATCGAGCTTGCGGGAAACCGGACGCTGTTGGCGATAGCGGATGTGTCCGGGAAAGGGATGCCGGCGGCTCTTCTCGCCGCAAACATACAGGCACTGGTTAGAAGCATTGTGAGTATCGATGCGAATCCCCTGGCGCTGGCTCGGCGGATTAACCAGCACCTGAGCCGTTATACCCCGAGCGATCGCTTTGCGACGGCTGTGTTCATCGTGCTGAGCCGCGATTCGGGAGAATTGACCTTTGTAAACGCCGGCCACAACGCCCCGATGGTGTTCGGCTCCGGATCGACGATAGACCCGGCGACGAACCTGGAAGCTACGGGCATGCCGCTTGGATTATTTTCCGAAGCGGTATATGAAAGTCGCACGGCTCTTCTTTCTCCTGCTGGCGCACTCCTGCTTTACACAGACGGTTTGACCGATTCGATCTCCGGAGAGAATGCCGAGAGCCGTTTGCGCGATGCTTTGGCTGACAGTTCGAGAAGAACGATAGCCAATCTCAAATCCTTAGTGAACCCGAAATTCAATGACGACGATGTCACCATATTGCTGGTCAAACGCGAGGCCACCGGAGGTTTCAGCGGCCAGCTCGTCTAGGAGCTACCGAACTGTCCCCTCCGCTCCGCCCAAGCCGCAAGGGAGGTTATTTTGCGAGTTCCCCAAGGCCTCGATGAGTGGCATTGCGGGAGCGAGATCCCGATTTTCGCGCTGGGCGGGCCGATCTTGCGCGCGGCTCCGTGGCCGGTCTTGCGCTCGCGCTCAGGCCCGACTGAACATAAATCACTGCCTCGGAACTGTACGCGTCCTGGGTGCCTATATTTAACGACGCTGCGCCGCTCACTAACCCGGAGGGAATCTGGAAGTTGATCTGATACAGACCGGCAAATCCAGGCGCCAACCCTGCAAACGGTATACTCGTGACGTTGGCGTCATTGCCACTCTGATCGGCAATATCCAAGCCGAGGTTCTCGTCCACCATGCTGAGCGGACTGGATGGCGCAGCCGCGCCG
>DATFZA010000311.1:0-6872 GCA_035314765.1 Bryobacteraceae bacterium | reverse complement strand
TTTGAGAGATTCGCGCATGTGCACCATGCCAAGACGGATCCGGGTCTTGACCGTGCCGAGCGGCATTCCTGTTTGTTCGGCGATTTCTCCGTGGGTAAGCCCATCGAAAAATGCCAGTTTCAAAACCTCGCGCTGCTCCGGAGACAGACCTCCAAGCGCCGAAAGAATCATGTTTCTGCGGCTTTCCGACAAGACGGACATTTCCGGATCGGGATCCGGATGTGAATGGGCAAAAGCCGCTTCCAGAGGCCGCTCCCGTTCCCGGGACCGTCTCGCTCGCGAACGAAGATGGTCGATCGCCCGGCTGCGCCCTAACAGAAACAGCCAAGTCAATGGCGCACCTTTCTCGGGAGCATAGGCCGAAGCCATTCGCCAGACTTGTGAATAAACGTCGAGCACGATTTCTTCCGCTGCCGCTTCATCCTGCACGATGTTGCGAATTAATCCAAACAGACCCGAACTGGTGGCGTCGTACAATTCGCCTAGGGCGCCCTGATCCCCGCGCGCAACGCGAGCCAGAAGTACTACCCACGCCGAACTCTCTTCCGAGCCCGGAGGCACGACACCAACTGTGGCCATTGACGCCACTATTTTACACTGTGGCGATGAACGCCTCTAGTCTAGCCGCTAATCTAGCCACTAATCTACTATGTTACGTAGCTGCCTATTGCGCTGGATCTGTTGGAGAACGATTATGGCCTTTTTGTCGGTTAGTTCGGTTGACGCGTTGCCGTCCGGCGCTGTAACGGAAGTGGTGGTCGATGGCAACGCTTACGCCCTCTGCAACTTAGACGGCGAGATCCATGCGCTGTGGGGAACCTGCCCGCATGCGCACGGACCCCTGGGACAGGGTCATCTCCAGGGCGCCATCCTGTTTTGTCCCTGGCATGAATGGGCCTTCGACTGCCGCACCGGACAACATGAGTACCTGCCGCAAGCCTGTGTGGAGCGGTTCGCGGTGCGCGTCGAAGGCGACGATATCCTGCTCGATCCGGAGACACGTGCCTGAACTACCCGAAGTGGAGACCGTGGTTCGATCCTTGGGGCCAAAGCTCACCGGGCGGCGGATCGTTAGAGCGCATTTTTCGTCGGCGCTCGTCGTGAGACAGGATTTCTCTGATTTGTCCCGGGCATTGGCTGGCCAGACTGTGCGCGCACTACGCCGCCATGGCAAATTTATCGTGGCGGAATTGGATCGTGGCGTTCTCTCGATCCATCTTGGAATGACCGGCAAGTTGCTGTTCGGCGGGACGCCGGGCCCGTACACCCGCGCTTGGTTTGAATTGGATCAGGATCTGCTGGTCTACGACGACATCCGGCATTTCGGCCGGATTGAGTGGGCCAACGAACTGCCCAGCCGCTTAAGCAAACTCGGTCCGGACGCTCTGGACCTTCCGCTGCAAGCATTTCTCGATCTCTTGAAGCGGCACAAGACGCGAATCAAGCCATTGCTGCTCAATCAAGGAATCATCCGTGGAATGGGCAACATATACACCGACGAAGCGCTGTTTGCCGCAGGCATCCACCCCCGCGCCATGGCTTCCCGCTTGAGCCGGCCACGCGCTACGCGCCTGCACTCCGCGATGGTGGATGTGCTGACGCGCGCGATCAAGGCCAAGGGCTCGTCGATTTCGGACTATGTCGACGCAGAAGGCCGCCGCGGGAGTTTCCAACTGGAGCATCAAGTGTATGGGCGCGAAGGGGAAGCATGTCATCGATGCGGAACCGGCATCCGGCGAATCGTGGTCGGGGGACGAGGCACGCATTACTGCCCGAAGTGCCAGCGGATGTAGTTGTGCTGCGGCAAAAGAACGGTTGCTACATCCCCCTGCGCCACCAAGACACCCCAAGGCGCAGGCCAACCTCTACTTACTCCCCACCAGCCGCCCCGGCATGTCCGCCAACACATAGCTCATCACCGCCAACCCCGCTACGTTTTTCCGGAAATCCTCCAAATCCACCTTATCCAGCGTGTCGGCCTCCGTATGATGCCAGTCGAAATAATGCAGCCCCACCGTCCGCGGGCTTAACGAAGGAACCCCCTCCCGCGTCAAAGGCGCAATATCGGATCCGCCTCCACCCGGGCCGATCTCTCCCGCCCCAATGCGCTCCAGCAATTTTCCAACTTGTTTCAACAGCGCCAAAGATCCCGCATCGGGACTCTCCACTGCGGCAGCCCGGCCGCCACCGAAACCTCCGAACCCGAATCCCAGCGGCCGTTCCGCGCCGCCGTCCATCTCAATCGCCGCCACGTGATTCGAAAGCCGGTCGCCGACCCACCGCCGGTACGCCTCTCCGCCCTTGCCGCCGTTCTCCTCGTTCACCCAAAACACCACCCGAATCGTCCGCCGCGGCTGCAACCCCAGTTTCTTAACCAACGCAACCGCCTCCAGGCTCGCCATGATGCCGCTCCCGTCGTCCTGCGCCCCTTGCCCGACATCCCAGGAATCCAGATGCCCTCCCAGAACCACCACCTCTTCCGGCAGATCGCGCCCCGGAATCTCGCCGACCACGTTCTCACTCGCCGCTTCCGGTCCTTGATGCGCTTCCATCTCCAAATGCACCTTCACGGGTGACCCGGACTGGCTCAGCCGCTCGATCAATAACGCGTCTTCAATGGTGACGGCCGCCGCCGGTATGCGCGGAACCCCCTCCTGATAAGTGAGCGCGCCGGTGTGCGGCAACTCCACCGCCAGCGGCGTGATGGACCGCACCAACACCGCCGCCGCTCCCAGCGCCGCCGCGCGCGACGCGCCCGCTATACGGTTCACCACGGTTTGCCCGTAGCCCTTGTACACCGCGTTGAAAAGAACGACCTTTCCCTGCACCCGCTCGCGGCTCAACTCCGCCAACTGCTCAATGCCGGAAACCACCACCACGTCGGCGGTGATTCCCTCGGCCGGCGTTCCCACGCTCATGCCGAGACCCAGCATGCGAATCGGCCTCTCAATCGGAGCCACGATCTTCGCCGATTCCCGCCCGCGGATCCAATGTGGAACCTTCACCGGCAGCGTCTGTACATTGGCCAAACCGTCGCGCTTCATCTGTTCCACGCTCCAAGCCACGGCTTTCTCCAATGACCGCGACCCGCTGATGCGATTCCCGATGCGGTCGCACAGATAGGTCAGCTTCGCGTAGCCTTCTGTATCTTTGAGCGCCGCGTCAATCAACCGGTCGGCGGCAGAACGATAATGCTCCGTAAGATCGTCCGTTCCAGCGCGAGTGACGGCCACGCAGAACAACAGGACAACAGGCAAGCGAGTCATGGACCATCAGCATAGCAAACGTCCATCCCGCCGCCCGGAAATCAACAGCATCGACGAGGGGTCGTCCTCGTTGGTGGCGCTCTGCCTAGTCTAGCCCCGAACGTAAGTGAGGGGATGGCAAGCGTACCTGCGAGCCGCCCGGTCAAACGCACCGCGCTCCAGTAGGACCCTATCGTCGCATCGAAACTTGCCCCACCTGAAATCTACTTTTCCTTTCTTCTCATAACCTTCGGACGGCTGAAGTCCCTTCGGGGGTTGACGGTTTCTTACTGCTAGCCGATATTAGAAGTGGTGAACCTCGATGGGTACTCAGCGTCAATCCCGCAAACGATCCCCGCGCTCAACAATTGACCAGCCAGCCCTGGTGCCGGCGAGTGTTCCTGAATGGCTAGAGCAGGTTCGGTTCACCGTCGAGCAAGAAGGGCCTCTTCTCCAAGCGCTAATGCGCCGCGCCATAACCGCCGTTCTACGATTTACCGAACTCTCCGAAGATTCCGTCGTCAACGCCACCGCCGCCCCTACGGATTTGACCGTTCTGTTGCGAGCATTATCATCGGGCGAGTTACTCGATGATCTGCAATCCGTCGAGCCTTTGGCGCCGGCATTCATTCGTGGCATCCAAGCTCAGCGTAGACTTCTTGAAGAACATGGAGGGACACTCAGCGCCGTGGAAAGTGCGCAGATCCTGGGATTATCGCGAGAAGCGGTAGACAAGCGAAGGCAGGCGAACGCGCTTCTAGCCCTGAGCATGGGTAGACACGGATATCGTTATCCGGTTTGGCAATTCACCAAGTCGGGCACGCTGCCCGGTCTCAAGGATGTGCTTCAAGCTTTAGCGCCTAACGATGAGTGGATGCAAATTGCATTCTTTGTAAGCAAGAACCCACGATTAAGCGATCGAACGCCGATTGAAGTGCTGAAAGTGCTGAGAGCGGGAGACCTGAAACGAGTTGTCGAAGCCGCGCAAGCCTACGGAGAACATGGAGCGGCGTAACAGTGAGTCAAAGATCCTGTCCGCGCCCACCGGCGGATCTTTCCGAAAGAGTCCTGCCCATCGTTGAATTTGCCGGCCGTATGTTCCGGACTCACGCACTGAACAGGGCGCCTTTCTTCTTTGGTTGTACCCATCGGAATCGTTTCGATTCACCGGATTGTTCTTACGACGTTCTCTATGCTGGATTGGACCATTTCTGTGCATTTATTGAGACCTTCGCTAGCGTTGCGGGAACACGCGTTATCACCACGCATGCACTAAGAACGAACGCACTCACGGAATTCAAATCGCGGCGGCCGTTGCGGCTAGTAGATTTGAGCCAGTCGGGAGCATTGGTGCGGATCGGCGCCGATGGAACTCTGTTTACGGGCGATCACGATATCCCTCGCCTGTGGTCACGGGCTTTCCACGATCATCCCGAAAAAGTTGACGGAATCCTGTACCCTAGCCGTCTCGATCCAGCTCGTCGTGCGGTCGTATTGTTTGGCGACCGAGTTCCGAACAAATTCACCGAACTAAATCGCGAAAGTTGGTATGCGCCCGGCCCTCTGCGCCAAAAACTTGTGGAGATTATAGAACACTACCAATTAGAACTAATCGAAAGCCAAATCATCGAGCGTCGAAAACCAGCTTCGCGGGCCGCGCAGGGTAGCCTGCCAGTCTAGCCCCGAACGTCAGTGAGGGGAAGGGCAGTAGAAGCAGTCTCCACAAGCTGTTCCCCCACCCCGCACTGCTAGACTCGTAGTTTATGTCTTTGGTAGTCGTAGGGTCCGTCGCGTATGACGGAATCGAGACGCCGCATGGCCGCGCCGACCGCATTCTGGGCGGCGCCTGCACCTACATCTCCCTGGTCGCCAGTTATTTCACCAAGGTTCGGATCGTCGCCATCGTCGGAGAGGATTTCGCCAAGGAAGACGAAGACCTGCTCACCGGGCGCGGCATCGATCTCGAAGGATTGGAGCGCGTCCCCGGAAAATCGTTCTTCTGGCAGGGCGTTTATTCCGCCGACATGAATGACCGAACTACCCTTCGTACCGACCTGAACGTCTTTGCCGATTTCCAGCCCAAGCTGCCGGCCAGTTACAAAAACGAGCCCTATCTCATGCTGGGTAACATTCAGCCCGCTCTTCAGCAGTCCGTGCGCGCGCAAATGACGGCGCCCCGGCTTACCGGCGGCGACACTATGAATTATTGGCTGAAGCCGGAATACCGTGATGAGCTGCTGGCCACTATCCGCGAGTGGGATTTCCTGCTCATCAACGATTCCGAAGCTCGCATGCTCTCCGGCGAGTACAACCTCAAGCGGGCGGCCGCCAAAATCTTCGAAATGGGCCCCCAGACTCTGGTCATCAAGCGCGGCGAGTATGGCGCCATTCTTTTCCGCCGCGACGGCTACTTCATGGTGCCCGGCTATCTGCTCGAAGAAGTTTTCGACCCCACCGGCGCCGGCGACTGTTTCGCCGGTGGCTTTGTCGGCTATCTCGCCGAGCGCGGTTTTGATTTGAAAAATGGCCTTGATTTGAAGAATGGCCGCGCCGATCACAAGGAACTGAGCCGCGCCGTGATCTACGGCAGCGTGATGGGCAGCTTCTGTTGCGAGAAGTTCGGCGTGGACCGCTTCCGCACCCTCACGCGCCAGGAAATCGACGCGCGCTTCCACGAGTTCCGCGACTTCACCGGCTTTTGAGAATCGTCGCCATCTTCGCGCTCGCCCTGCTCAGCGCGGCGTCCACCGCTTTCGTTCTCCGCAACGGCTGGACGCTGTACTATGGCGATGCCGAGTCGCACCTGGACATCGCTCGGCGCATCCTGGACGCCCGCACACCGGGATACGAGCAGATCGGCACGGTCTGGCTTCCGTTGCCTCACGCCCTGATGCTGCCTCTCGTCGGAAACGACGAATTGTGGCGCAATGGACTGGCTGGCGCGATTCCGGCATCCGTCTGCTTCGTCATCGCGGGCGCATTTTTCTTCGCCTCGGTGCTCACTCTGTTTCGTTCCGCGGCCGCCGCGTGGGCCGCGCTGGGAGTACTGTCGCTTAACTCGAATTTGCTCTATCTGCAATCCACTCCCATGACCGAGGCCGTCCTGTTGGCGTGTCTCATGGCCTTGCTGTTTTCCACCGTCCGGTTTTCCCAAACGCAATCCTGGTGGGCCGTCGCCGGCGCGGGCCTGGCCGCGCTCGCGGCCACCTTAACCCGTTATGAAGGCTGGTTTCTCCTGCCCTTCGTGGCCGGATTCTTTCTGTTGCGCGGAAAAAAACATATGACCGCATTTCTGTTCTTGGCTATCGCCTCGCTCGGACCGCTCTATTGGCTCGCCCACAATTGGTGGAGCTACGGGAATCCGCTCGAGTTTTACAACGGACCTTATTCGGCGCAAGCCATCTACCAGCGTGCGCTCGACCATGGCGTGCCACCGTACCCGGGCGATCATGACTGGCTGCTGGCCGCCTGGTATTTCTCGACCGCGGCGGAACTTTGCATAGGGTGGGTCGCGCTACTGCTGGCCGCGTTAGGCCTTTTCGCGGCCGGCAAGGCAAAGGCGGTCTGGCCCGTTATCTATCTGCTCCTTCCTCCCGTGTTCTATGTCTGGAGCATGCATTCCGGCGG
>DATFZA010000310.1:0-5036 GCA_035314765.1 Bryobacteraceae bacterium | reverse complement strand
GAAACCGGTCCGGATGCATCCCGCCCCGGATACGACGTCACCGCGTATTGGGCGCGGTCCGGACTGATGGCGGCGATGCACAACGCCGGTTGCGATCCGTCCCTGTCCGTCGCCGGTTTCGGAGATCACCCCACTTCAATGAGCGTGTTCGCCGGAATCATGCTGGGGCTATATCGCCGCGCGATCACGGGCAAAGGATCGCATGTGATGACTTCGCTGATGGCCAACGGCGCATGGTCCAATTTCTGCGGCTTGCAGGCCGCTTTTGTGGGCGCGGAATGGCTGCCGCGCTGGAACCGCAGCACCGGCCCCAATCCGATCGTCAACCACTACGTCACCCGCGACGGAAAGCGGTTCATGATCTGCTGTCTCGATCCAAAACACGACTGGGCCCGCTTGTGCCGGGCGCTTGGATCGCCCGAGTTGATCGAAGACCCGCGCTTTTGCACCCCCGAATCCCGGCGCGCCAATGCCCCCGCTCTGGTCGCGATCATCGACACTAGAGTGGCCGAAAAGGATATGGCTGACTGGATTGAACTTTTTCGCCGGAACGAAGTCGTCTGGGGTCCGGTGCCCAGCACGGAGGAGGTTTCACGCGATCCGCAAATGCACCTGAATGGTGTTTTTCCGGAGATGGAGCCGGGCCTCCACACCGTCAACAGCCCGATCAATCTCGCGGGTGTGGAGAAAGCCAAGCCGCATCGCGGGTCCACCGTCGGAGCGGACACAGTGGAGACGCTGCGGGGTCTAGGCTACGGCGACGAAGCGATTCAGCAGATGATGCAAGCAGGCGCGGTCTGCTAGTCCTCCACTCGCTGTTTCTGCATGGTTCCCGCCGATTTCAGCGGGAACCAAGATGTTTCCGGAACCAGTCCCTCGCCAGGTCCGCCACTCGATCCAACGCGCCCGGCTCTTCGAAAAGATGACTGGCGCCGTGGACAATTTCGAGCCGGTGTTCGGTGTGTTCCGGAAGCTGGGCCATGGCGGAGTAGTTCAGATCGAGGACACCCGAATCGTCCCCTCCGACAATCAACAAAGTTGGCGCCAACACGCGTTTGAGCGACGATCCGGCCAAATCGGGCCGTCCTCCCCGGGAAACCAAAGACTGGACGATGCCTGGACGCTGCGCCGCGGCAACTAGCGCGGCAGCCGCGCCGGTACTGGCTCCAAAGTAGCCAAGCCCAAGAGTCTTGAGTTCCGGCTGCAAGCCGATCCAGTCCGTTATCTCGACTAAGCGGCGCCCGAGCCGCGGGATGTCAAAGCGGAACTCGCCCGGCCGGACGTCGACCGCCTCTTCTTCTTCCGTCAGCAGGTCGATCAAAATGGTTCCGATTGCACCAAGGTTGAGGACATCCGCGACGTGACGGTTCCTGGGGCTATGACGGCTGCTGCCGCTTCCATGCGCAAAAAGAACCAGGCCTTTTGCGCCATTAGGAATGGAAACGGCGGCGGGAAGTGCGATTCCGGCAAGGGGTACGATCGTCTCGATCTGTTTCATATTATTGAGACTCGCCAAATACAGCGGGTGCCCGGCAAGCGGGCCGATAACGCTCCGCGCGCGGGTTCATAACCTGCCCGCAAGCCGAGATAGATCCGTCACGCTATTCGCGAGCCTCTACAGCGCTCCTGCCGTGCGGAGACGCGCGCGGCTAGCGGGCGCGAACGTGGCTTCTCCCGGCATGTCCTCGCCTGGCCAGCCAATCCAAAGAATATAGAAGCCCCGGAATTGCCATAACTAAAATAGCCAAGTGAAAGGTACGATCGCCACGAATCAATGCCGCGAAAGCCGCCAGCGAGAGCAACGAAAGCAGAGCACCAGGTAATTCCCAACGCCAAGCGACGAACATGGCGGCACAGGCCGTGGCGATGAACACTATACCGGCCCATTCCAGAGCATTCGAAGGCGGTCCGGAGTGAGGGTTCACGAGGTCCCCAACCCATAGAAGGACGCAGGCGCCCGCTACCAGCAAACCGGAAATGCGGGCCAGCCAGCGGAGAACACTTAATAGAACGGGCAATAAAACGGGCATTATTGTCCCCGTCTCACTGTTCAAGCACGTGAGCAGCCAAGAGTCAGCTCGTTGGCAGCCTCACGAGGGTGAATAAACTAGCGATTCCGCGCTAGGCGCCTAGCGCGGACGCGCTCAGAAGTGCGCCATAAGCCTCAGGGAACTAAGCCGCGTCTTTGAACACTTCCATCTTGGACTGACAATCTAGGCACAAACTGCACCACGGAATTGCGTCCAGGCGCTTGCCGGGAATAGGCTCCCCGCACTGCCCACAGCAACCGTAGGAGCCAGCTTTGATTCTGGCCATGGCGGATTGAATGTCCCGAATTAGACGCGTGTCCTGATTGAGCCGCTGGACGGCCATGTCGCGATCGGTATGTGACCGAACTCGATCCAGCGCGTCGGGTTCCGAGTCAATACGGAGCTCGTCACGCAGAAGCGAACTGCCCAGCAAGCCTTTGAGTTTCGACTCCAAAGTCTCTTTGCGCCGTTTGGTTTCTGCGCCAGTAGTTGAACGGGTTGTCATCTTGTCGCTCCTCATTCCAGCGTGAAATGAAGAGAGATGTTATGCACGCGAAGCGCCACAAGGCAGCCCTGCGTCTCGGCCAGTGGCAGTTCTGCTGTAGGCCAAGCGGGCGATCGGGAACCGGCCTGCGGCTGTTCATCCAAATCCGCGCCGGGTTCGGCCGCATAGTATGGTAGCCAAGCCCCGACCGTGAGGGAGGGGACGGCGCAGGTTGGCGGCGTAGTCACGCGTTTGCAAAAAGGCAATTCGCGTGCTGCCAGACGGTATATCAATGATCGCCCGATCGCCGCAAATCGGTATCCTTCTGGCTGAACTCAAGGAGATCCGCGAATCCTGCCTGGCAATGGAACAAGAGTTCGGCGCATCTATCGCCCAAGCCTGCCCGCAGTCCCGGCGCAGCGTTCAGAACCTGGTCCACTACCTGGCCATGCGCCAGCACGATTTGCGCGATCTGCAATCGCGGCTCGCCTCTCTCGGCCTCTCTTCGCTAGGACGCGTGGAATCGAGCGCGTTGGCCGGACTGGAGGCCGTGATTGCCGTTTTGGAATCGCTCTCCGGCGAAGAACCTCCCGCCGTTCCGGAGAAAATGACGCCCTGCGTCGACTTCAAGACGGGCCCGGCTATCCTGGCCGCGCAGGCCGATCATCTCCTCGGCCCCGTCCCTAAAGGACGCGCGGTTCGCATCATGGTCACCATGCCGTCCGAAGCCGCCGATTCTTTCGAACTGGTCAAAGGGCTGATCGATGCAGGTATGGATGTCATGCGGGTGAATTGCGCCCACGATACCGAGAGTGAGTGGGAGCGGATGATCGCCAATATGCATCGCGCCAACCAGGAGTCGGGCAAACAATGTAAGGCGCTGATGGATTTGGCCGGACCCAAACTACGCACGGGCCTCATTGATCACGGACATCATGTGGTGCACTGGAAGGTTGGCAAGGACGGGCGCGGTTCCGTCCTGGTGCGCCCCCGGATTGCTCTCGTCGCTGGAAACGCCGACATGCATGCAGCCACCAAACCCTTGCCTCCCGCCGACGCGGTGCTCCCTACGACGGAAAAGATGCTGCGCTCCGCACAGATAGGCGACATCGTCCGGGTCCAAGATAGCCGCGGCAAGAGGCGTCAACTCACGGTGATACAGAAAACCGATCATGTCTGCCTCTGTACTTGCGAACGCAGCGCTTACATCCTCAGCCACGCCAAATTGTCTTTGGTGCGCGACGGTAAAGAAATCGCCTCCGGCGCGGTCGGAGAACTGCCTTTCGTCGAGGAACCGATTCGCCTGCACCGGAGCGATTTACTGGTCCTGACCAAGGACGAAAATACACCCGCGCGGCGCCTGCGCGCGGAAGGTACCAAAAAAGGCGCTGTCCCGCAAATCTCTTGCACCCTTCCCGAAGCCTTCTCCGCGGCGCAAGCCGGCCAGCCCATCTTCTTCGACGATGGCAAAATCGAAGGCTGCATCCGAGAGGTCCAACCGGATCGTATGGTGGTGGAGATCGTGCGGACAGGCGCGGGCGAGGCCAAACTGGGTTCCGGCAAGGGCATCAATCTTCCGGAGACCGATCTCGGCGTCGGGGCGATGACGGAGAAAGATCGCCACGATCTCGATTTTGTGGCCAAACACGCCGACATCGTCGGACTATCCTTTGTTCGGCGCCCTCAGGATGTGACCGAACTCCAACACGAATTGGAGACGCGCGGCAAGGGCGGGTTGGGAATTATCCTCAAGATTGAAAGCCGCCAAGGTTTCGATCAGCTCCCGCTTACGATGATCGCAGCCCTGCGCCACTATCCAGTGGGCATCATGGTGGCTCGTGGAGACCTGGCCGTGGAAGTTGGATTTGAGCGTCTGGCCGAAGTTCAGGAAGAGATCCTGTGGCTCAGCGAAGCCGGGCACACTCCCGTGATTTGGGCCACGCAGGTGCTCGAAACGCTGGCCAAAACCGGTATGCCATCACGCGCGGAAGTGACGGATGCCGCCATGGGCGTACGCGCCGAGTGCGTAATGCTGAACAAAGGCGAGCACATCCTCGACGCCGTCCATTTTCTCGATCACATCTTGCACCGTATGCAAGCCCATCAGATGAAGAAGCGCTCCATGCTTCGCCGCTTGGCGGTGGCGCAAATAGCCCACGCGACAGCGCCTGCCGGGGTGTAGCGTGTTTAGGATCCACTTGGACCCCGTTGCGCCAAGCCGTGACTGCTGCCAAACGCGCAATTCTGCGCGTAAGAACGCGGCTTCGCCCTGGGTCTCCGGCAGAAACACCCATGACGCACGTCTCGTTGCCGCGATGCGTTAGATCCGGCGGCTCTCGCCTGAATTCAGCTCCGGTTCGCGCTTCCCAGATATCCTTTCTCGATCAACTCTCGACCATGCGTCTGGCCGCGAATTCCGGATCCTCGCCCTCGTTTCCTATTTACGCTAACGGTGGTACCGGCTTTAGCATAAACGGGCCGCGGCGGCCCGTCACCAGGGCCGGAAACTCAGCACGCGACAG
>DATFZA010000309.1:0-5290 GCA_035314765.1 Bryobacteraceae bacterium | reverse complement strand
TTCACTGCTCGTCGATCAACGTGGGCAGTGGAACGGTGAAGACCGAGCATGGCATTTTGCCCGTGCCCGCCCCGGCCACGGCGGCTCTGCTGAAAGGGCGGCCGATTTATTCTCGTGGTCCGGCGGTTGAATTAACCACGCCGACCGGCGCGGCGATTGCCGCTACGCTGGCCCGGGATTTCGGGGCGCTGCCGCCTATGCGCATCACCGCAACCGGTTACGGAGCGGGGGATCGCGACTTCCCGGAACAGCCGAATGTCTTGCGTGTTCTGATCGGCGAAAGCAAAACCGCGCCGGAAGCGACAACCGTGTCCGTGATTGAGGCCAACCTCGACGACGCGACGCCGCAAGTTCTCGGCTACGCCATGGAACGCCTGCTGGAAGCCGGGGCGCTTGACGTCACGCTTACTTCGGTACTGATGAAAAAGAACCGCCCCGGCGTGCTGTTACGCACCATCGCGCGCCTGGAAGACCAGGAGAGCCTCTGCGCCATACTGCTAGCGGAGACTCCCACGCTGGGTCTTCGCGTCTACGCCGCCGAACGACGCGTTAAGGAGCGGCGGTTTGAAGAAGTTGGAATTTTCGGACAGCGCGTCAAGATAAAGGTAGCCGAAGATGGCACGTTCGCTCCCGAGTATGACGACTGCCGGCGGCTGGCGAAGGAGACTGGACGGCCTCTGCGTGCTGTGATCGCCGAAGCCAACTTCGCTTATTTGAAAAGTAAAAGATGAAATATTACCTGACAACACCGATTTACTATGTGAACGCCGCGCCGCATTTGGGCACTGCGTACTGCACCTTTACCGCCGACCTGATTAAGCGTTTCAAAATCATGCAGGGGTTCGATCCGGTAGTGCTGACGACCGGATCCGACGAGCATAGCCGCAATGTGGAGAAGGCCGCCGCTGCGGCGGGCAAGGCTCCGGAAGAATACGCGCGCGTGATCGCGGAAGAGTTCCAACGGCAATGGAAGCAACTGGACATTGGCATCGATCATTTTATTCGCACGTCCGATCCGCGGCACCAGACGGTGGTGCGCGATCTGTTTTTGCGGTGCCAGAGGAATGGCTACATCGAAAAGGGTTCCTACACCGGGCAGTATTGCCCTAACGACGAAGCCTATGTCAATGACGCCCAGCCGGGCGATCCCTGTCCGGATTGCGGACGTCCGACGGAGACGGTGACGGAAGACAATTATTTCTTCAAACTTTCAACGCTGCAAGACCGGCTGTTGGAACTGTACGAGAAACAACCCGAATTCGTGCAGCCGGATTACCGGCGGAACGAGATTGTGTCTTTTGTGAAGCAGGGTTTGCACGATCTCTCCATCACGCGAACGAATTTGAAGTGGGGGATTCCGGCGCCGGTGGAAGGCAACCATGTTTTTTACGTGTGGTTCGACGCGCTCATCTCTTATATGACGGCCGTGGAGGGCGAAGGCTTGTGGCCGGCGGATCTGCATCTTATCGGCAAGGACATCTTGCGCTTCCACGCCGTGTACTGGCCGGCATTTCTGATGGCGGCTGAGCTGCCGTTGCCGAAGAAAGTTTTCGCGCACGGGTGGATTTTGAACGACGGCGTGAAGATGAGCAAGTCGCGCGGAAATATTGTGCGGCCGGGCCCGCTGGTCGATTTGATTGGCGCCGACGGCCTGCGCTATTTTCTGTGGCGTGAGATGACCTTTGGGCAAGACGGCACCTTCAGCTATGACGCGCTGATCCAGCGCTACAACGCCGATCTGGCCAACGGTTTGGGCAACCTCGCGAGCCGCACGCTCAGCATGATCCAGCAATACCGGAACGGAGCGGTGCCGGGAGCGGACGGGGCCGGACATGTGGCCGAGGCTTCTACCCATATGTGCGCGACCGCGCTTGAGGCGTTCGAGCAATTGAACTTCTCGCGGGGACTGGAGGCGATCTGGGCGTTCATCTCGGTTCTGGACAGGTTCATTGTGGAACGCGCGCCGTGGAAGCTGAACAAAATTCCGGATCAGGCAGAGCAGACCATGCTCGACGAGACGCTGTACACCGCGGCGGAGGGGCTGCGTGTTGTGACTGCGTTGTTGTACCCGGTTATGCCGGGCGCGACGGACAACATCTGGAAGCAGCTCGGATTCTTGACGCCGATATCGGCCGTCAGGCTTCCCGAACTGCATTGGGGCAAGCTGGCAGCGGGGCAGAAAATCGGGCAGCCGTCACCGGTGTTTCCCAGGCTGGAGGCTGCGCCGCTGATCGAGAAACTGGAAGACTTGGAGGTGATTGAGAAGGCGCGCCAGGCGGTTCTGATGGGCAAGACTCCTGAACCGGAAGCTGCTGCCGCCGAATCGGGCACGCCCATCGCGGCGATTGCGCCGGAGATCGTGATTGACGACTTCGTCAAGGTGGATCTGCGCGTGGGTAAGGTGTTGTCGGCGGAAAAGGTCAAAGGCGCGGACAAGTTGCTGCACTTGAAGGTCGATATTGGAGAGCCGCAACCCCGCGGTATTGTGGCTGGAATCGCCGCCGCTTATCAACCGGATGCGCTGGTTGGACGCAAAGTGGTGATCGTGGCGAATCTGGCGCCGCGCAAGCTGCGCGGGCTCACCTCCGAAGGGATGATTGTGGCCGCGTCGTTGGAAGGCGGGTCGCCTGTGCTGGCGAGCTTTCTGGAAGACGTTCCCATAGGAGCCCGGCTGAAGTGACCCCGGCTGAAGTGACAATGGTCGATTCGCACTGTCACCTGGACGGAAAAGAGTTTGCCACAGACCGCGATGAGGCCGTCGCGCGCGCCATCGGCGCCGGAGTGGAAACGATGGTGGCCATTGGCACCGGCGACGGTCCAGGGGCGCTCGATACGGGCATTCGCATGGCGGAGCGCTATCCGCAGTTTCTGGCGACGGTGGGGATTCATCCGCACGATGCCGCTAAGGCGCTGCCGGAACATTCAAAGCATCTGGAGGAGCTTTTGCGGCATCCCAAAGTCATTGCAGTGGGCGAAATCGGCTTGGATTATCATTACGATTTTTCGCCGCGCGAGGTGCAGCAAGCCGTGTTTGTCGAGCAGATGTCCATTGCCGCCGAAGCGCGCAAGCCGATTGTGATTCACACGCGCGAGGCGTGGGACGATACGTTCGCTTTGCTCGAACGGCATTGGAAGCCGCATGGGCTGCCCGGCGTGATGCACTGTTTTTCGGGCGGTCCGAAGGAAGCCGCGCTCGCGTTGGACCTTGGCTTTTTTCTGAGCTTCGGCGGAATTGTCACCTACCCGAAGGCCGTCGAGGTGCATCAGGCCGCGCGGGACGCCCCGCTCGATCGGATTCTGCTCGAGACGGATGCGCCTTACCTGGCGCCCGTGCCCAAGCGTGGCAAGCGCAACGAACCATCGTTCCTGCCGTTCACAGCCAAGCGCATGGCCGAACTGCGCGAGATGCCGCTCGAAGAGCTGGCGCGCGCGACGACGGCGAACTTCCGGCGGCTGTGCTGTCCGGCTCCTGTTGCTAAACTGTAAGCATTCCCATGGGTCTAGGCAAACTCGGTCAGGCTCTCAATGCGCGTGAAATCCTCGACCTGGTCCGCGAAGACCTGGAAAAAGTGGAAGGTGTCATCGGGCTGGAATCGATTTCCAGCGTCGATACAGTAACCACCATCGGACGCTATCTGCAGTCGGGCGGCGGCAAACGGCTGCGGCCAATGCTGGTGCTTCTTTCGTCGAAGCTATGCGGTAAATCGACCGAAGGCTCGATCTGCATGGCGGCCGTGGTGGAGATGATTCACACGGCGACGCTGGTTCACGACGACGTGATCGACGTTGCCCAGACGCGGCGCGGACGGCCTTCGTCAAACACGATTTGGGGCAACCATACCTGCGTGCTGGCGGGCGACTGGCTGTACATGCAGGCCTTTCAAATAGCGCTGCGGGAGCGCAATTTCCATCTGCTGGATTTGCTGATGGGCTTGACGCAGATGATGGTCGAAGGCGAGCTGCTGCAATTGGAGCGGATCGGCAAAATCGATATTTCCGAAGCCGACTACATGCAGTTGATCGACCGCAAGACCGCCAGCCTGTTTTCAGCATGCGCGCGATTGGGAGCCATCATGGGCGGCGCCGGCGACGCGACTGAGGCCAGGCTGGGCGAGTTCGCGTGGAACCTGGGAATCGCTTTTCAGTTGGTTGACGATGTGCTGGACTTCACCGCCCGCGAGGCGGTACTGGGCAAACCCGTCGGCAACGATCTGCGCGAAGGAAAAGTCACGCTGCCGCTGATCTACGCGCTCGAAAATGCCTCTCAGGAAGAGCGCGAGCTGATTGCGACGGTCCTCAAGAACGGGAGCTACGATTCCATGCCGCTGCCGCGAATCTTGAAGCTGATTGAGCGGCATTGCGGTTTCGAGCGCTGCCGGGAGCGGGCACTCGCGTTCACCGACAAAGCGCGCGCAATTATCGGGGAATTTCCGGAATCGCCGTACCAGCGGGCTTTGTGCTCGATCACGGATTTGATGGCGGACCGCGATCACTAGCCTGCGCAAGAACCGGCCTTGTGGGCAGGTTAGTAACCTGTCTCCCATGAGCGCCAGAGCGCACAGAAGGAAGAAAGAAAACCGAATACGCGGCGCGGATGGGGACACAGCGGGCTCGAGTCCGATCTCCTTCGCACAGAACTATCGCAGCTGTGTCCCCTGGCGATTGGCCCGAGGACGTTTTCGAGAGTGCCGCGGGTTATTAACCCGCGCGCGGAGCGTTATCAGCCCGCCTGCTGGGCGCGCCCGCCACTGTATCTAGCGAGTCTCAATAGCCCGCTCTAAGAACCTCAAAACTAACGTGTGACCAAACCCGAGCAAGTTTCTACAGCCCCAGCCCACGGATTGCCGCGCAAGTACATCAAGCACCTGCGTTGGGTGATCTGCGGGCTGCTTTTTTTGGCCGCCGCGATCAACTATCTCGATCGCCAGACGGTGGCCGCGCTCAAAGAGCAACTTTCAGCAAAACTGGGGTGGTCCGAAGCCGGATACGGATGGATCAACTTCTCGTTTCAACTCGCCTACGCGATGACCATGAGTTTCGCCGGGCGCTTGGTCGACGTTCTTGGTGCGCGGCTCTGTTTTTCCATTGCCGTAATCGTCTGGTCAACGGCTGCGATGGGCCATGCGCTGGCCCGAACGATGTTCCAATTTGCCATCGCTCGTTTCATGCTGGGCGTCGGCGAAGCCGCCAACTGGCCGGCATCGGTGAAAGTTGTCGCGGAATGGTTTCCCAAGCGGGAGCGTGCTCTCGCAACTGGCATTTTTAACGGCGCAAGCAATTTCGGTGTGGC
>DATFZA010000308.1:0-5868 GCA_035314765.1 Bryobacteraceae bacterium | reverse complement strand
CGCCTTCGCCCTGGTCCGCTACGGCAGCACGGACATGACGGAATTCGGCGCGCTCCGCTATCTGGTCAACCAGCTCAATTCCGCTGGCGGGCGCGACGCTGCGGTTGCCTACCTCACGGAAGTGGCGCGCGATAAAGATGTCCGCCGAGCCCTTTATCCGGCGCTGCAGAGCCCATCGGCCACCAAGGCGGAGAAGACGGGCCTGGCCCAGGTTCTGTCCGTGAGCGGCGATCGGGACACGCTGCCCTACTTGCAAACTCTGTCGCAGGACTCCGACCCCGAAGTGGCGCAAGCCGGATTGCGGGCCAGCCGTAACTTGAACGCCAGGCTGTAAGGCGCTACGCGACCTGCAGCTCAATGTAGGAAACCGAAGTCGTCGGCGAAAGCGATTTCAATTTGCCATGCGGGCTCGAGCGGTTCGAAGTGAGGACGAGCGCAGGAGCGGGCGCTCTGGTTGAAGACGCGGATAAAGAAGTCCAGCGCACGACGGAAAAAAACATGCGCGCGACTCTCATTGACACCGAAAATGTCTCTCAACACCGATCGAGGCCGGCGTACGGACTTCTTCGACGGCCACTTTCGGAATTTAGGACGTAGTCAAGCCCAATCGAGAGAAGGACTCCCGGCAGATCGCGCGCCGCGGGCAAGCCGTCCAAACCAGAGAAGATGACCTTGCAGAAATCGTCAGCGAGATCCGTCTGCCACTCGCCCCGTTCGCCGGCACCACGCAGCACGGCCTCGAAACGACGCGGATCCGCCTTCGGAACTTTCGCGATCACCTTAAGAACTCGGCTTTGCATCTCCCCCGCGCGGTAATCGTCAAAACCCGGCAGGAGCCAATATGCGATTCCGCGACGCATTCCGCGCCGGGGACAACCGGCGCCCACCAGCGGACGCTACTAACGGCATCCTCTATCAGGCCCAGCATAAGGGGACGGTCCCGCACCGCCAGGCGGCCAAGATTACGGTGAACCAGACTCAGGACCGTAGTCCAAGCGGGACCATCCGGGACACTGTAGGTCGATTCGAGGCTCGCCTCGGCTCTAAGCCAAGCAGGCGTTGTCATACAGGCGACCCGGAGCAGACGAACGACTCGCTTGAGCAGCGCATTTTCGTTAGCCGGCAAATGCGCTTCCTGTCGGATGAGGACACCGGCTAATTTTTTCTGGTTTTTTCATACCGTTTCGGATAGAATGTTTACACACCAAATGAAGTTGGTTGCGCTCCTGATCCTCGGGATTGGTGTATCGCTATCCGCACCATCCCCGTCTGCCGAGATCCGTCCTATGGTCACCACCGAGCAGGTGGACCTGTGGACAAAGCAGTGGCAGAAACGCCTCGACATGAACGACTGGCGAATTACCACGTTAATTGTCCGGCACTCCGACCTCAAGCCGGAAACGCTGGGAAACCTGCACTGGGACACGGAGAATCATACGGCGACGATTCGCGTGCTCGATCCGCGCGACTATGAACTGCCGCCCTCCGAAGTTCCCCAGGACATCGAATACACCATCGTGCATGAGCTGATTCATCTGCAGCTCTCGGTTCTGCCTCGCGATCTCAGCACCAGGACCGTGGAAGAACGCGTCGTAAACAAAATATCGGAAGCGCTGTTCCACTTGGAAAAAGGCGCCGGCTATCGGGCGCGCGTTTTTCCCGCCAAGAACGCGGCCGCGAAATCGAAAAATCCTACCGAAGCCAGCCGCGCGCAGTAGACTCCAACGCCATCAATGCGCCGCCCCGGCCGGCGCGCCTCCGCCGCGTGGCGGTTTCTTCATGATCAGGATGAGCGGGATGAGACCCGCGAAAATCGCCGCCAGCAAGACAAACGCGTCGATGTAGGACAGAATCGCTGCCTGCCGCAGCACCATGCCCCACATTCTGGCCATTCCTTGTTGGTGCGTTCCGGGCATGTTGGTCATCATGCGTTGCGCGATCCCGTTATAGGGCGATACGTGGACGCTGAGATCGTTGAGGTGAACCTGTTGCTGGCGCGACATGTAAGTGGTGAGCGAAGCGATGCCGAGGCTGGCGCCGATATTGCGCATCAGGCTGTTGATGCTGGTGGCGTTGCCGATCTGTTCCTTGGGAATGCGGCTCATGGTCACGGTGGTCAACGGCACGAACACCATGCCCATGGCGACTCCCTGGAAAAACTGCGGCCAGAAAAAATCCCAATAGCCCGCTGCCAGGCTGAGCCTGGAAAACTGAAACAGCGTGACGGAGGTAGTGAGGAGTCCGGCGATAATGATCTTGCGCGGATCCAATTTCGATACGAGCATGCCCACTACCGGCATGGCGATAAAGGAGCCGATGCCGCGCGGCGCCAGCGTCAATCCGGCCTCGACCGCCGGGTAACCCAGTAGCGTCTGTAACCACAAAGGCAGCAGCACCATGCTGCCGTACAAAACGAAGCCAACCACGGTGATCAAGATAATGCCCGCTGTAAAGGTGCGCTCTTTCAGTACGCGCAGGTTCACCACCGGGTGATCGGCGATCAGTTCACGAACGATAAAGGCGATGGTTCCACAGACGCCGATCACCAGCAGCGTCCGGATGAAGAGGGAAGACAGCCAATCGTCCTGCTCGCCCTTATCGAGCAGAATCTGCATCGACGCGATCGCCAAGGTGAGGAGCCCCATCCCCCAGTAGTCGATGGTGGCTGCCTTTTTCCGCAAATACGGCGGATCGAAGAGAAACAGCCGCACCATAACGATGGAAGCGATGCCCACGGGAATATTTATGTAGAACACCCAGCGCCAGTTATAACTGTCGGTGAGATAACCGCCGAGCACCGGGCCGAGAATGGGCGCGACCACGATGCCCAATCCCCAAAAGCCCATGGCCTTACCGCGGTCCTGCGGCGGGAACGCCTCCAGCAGAACGGCTTGGGAAAGCGGCTGGAGCGCACCGCCAAAAGCGCCCTGAAAGCAGCGAAACACGATCAGCGACGCCAGATTTGGCGCCAGTCCACAAAAGAAAGAGGCCACGGTAAATCCCGTGACCGCAAGCATGAGCAGGCGCTTGCGGCCAAACTGACTGGCCAGCCAGCCGGTCATCGGCAAAATGATCGCATTGGCGACCAGATAGGACGTCAGCACCCAAGTGGCTTCATCCGTGGTTGCCGACATGCTGCCGGCGATGTGGGGCAGGGACACGTTGACGACGGTGGTGTCCAGCACTTCCATAAAAGTGCCGAACATCACCGAGATCGCCACGATCCATGGGTTCACATGGCGAGGTTCGGCGTCAAGCATTCTTCAAAGCGCTCGGCTCTTTCACAAGCCCCGGCTCTTTCACAACTCCCATCATGGCGCGAATCGCCAGCGCCACGGCTTCATCCCCGCAAGCCCCGCACAGCATGGAATGGTACAAGTGCGGATCGCGCCAGTTGGCGCCAAAATGATGCTCGATGTAATCGTTCCGCCGGCGGTCCATGGCTTCCACGTTTTCGGCAGTGGCGTGCTCGTCTCCATACATTTTGCGGATCCGCCGGATGCGCTCGGCCAGAGGCGCATAAACGAAAACATGAAAGGCGTCGTCGCGGTGCTGCAAAATGCACTGCGCTCCGCGCCCCACGATGACGCAGTTGCCGATCTCGGCCGCTTCCTCGATGAGCCTGCGCGACAAGCCCGCCATGGCATCGGCGTCGAACATATCCGCCAGCCCAACCGGACTGACGCCTTCAAACGCGCCCCTGCCGAGAGTGCGCTTGGTCAAGCGGTGCATCCAGGAATCGAGGCACTCATCGAAGCGCGAGGCAATGCCAGGATGCACGCGGGCCTTTTCGGCCACCTTCTGCACAATCGCCTCGTCGAGCAGTTGCCAGCCCATCTGTTTAGCTACCAGCTCGGCGACGGGTCCGCCGCCGCTGCCGTATTCGCGCCCAATGGTGAGGATTCTATACACTGCTGACCGCAATTATACATTTCGGCGGGTGTGAGAAAACGGCCCGCGGTTTGATAGGACGGCCCGCGGTTATGATAAAACGGAATGCGCCGCTTCGCCATGCCGCTGTTGATGCTGCTCATCACCATTGGCTTTTTTTGGAAGCTCACTCTCTCCGGTCAATACAGTTGGATGGACCAGCCCGATAACGCCGGGCAGGTGATGACCATGATCCAGGAAGAGACGGTGCAATGGCGCCATGGTCATTTTCCGCTGTGGGATTCGCATTTGTGGGGCGGGCAGCCCATCCCTGGGCAGGTTCAGCCGGGTGCACTGAATCCATTGTTCTGGCCCCTTTTCTCGATCCCACTTAACGGCAAACACGAGATCTCGCGCTCGACGTTGAACTGGTATTATGCACTGATCCATTGGCTGGCGCTGCTGCTGGCCTATTGGTTGGCTCGTGATGTCGGCCTGTCGCGGCTGGCGGCTTTGTTTTGCGGCTGCGCTTACGCCTTTGGAGGCTTCGTCGCCAACGTGGGATGGCTGCAGCACGAGATGAGCGCGATTCTCTTGCCGTTGGTGCTACTGTATCTGCTGCGTCTGATGCGCGGCCAGCGTCCGCTCGCGAGCGCAGCGCTTTCGGGAACATTTCTCGGCGCTTCTTTTCTCATGGGACATCACAATGTTCCCGTGTTCGCCACGGTGGCGGTGCTGGGTTTTTGGATTTACTACTTTGCCGCCGTCAAGCCGCCGCACTCTATCCGCGGCCTCTGGCCCGCTGGTGCGTTCTTTCTGTGTTTCGGCTTGATTGCCGCGACGCAGGTAATTCCGTCCTACGAACTGGGTGTGCTCTCGGTGCGCTGGGTCGGGGCGAAGGATCCGATTGGCTGGAAAGAGAAAGTTCCGTATACGGTGTACGGCGATTATTCGCTGCAGCCGGTGGGTCTTCTGGGGTTCATCATTCCCGGTTATCAGCGCGCCGTGTTGCCGAGCTACACGGGGTTGGTGGTCGTGGTGCTTGCGGTATTGGGCGCATTGGCGTTCTGGAATCAGCGCGAGATTCGTATGCTGGTCTCGTTGGCGGTGCTGGCGGTGCTATACGCGATGGGACCGGTAAGCCTGCTGCATGGATTGGTTTATGCATTGATACCCAGCGTGGATAAAGCGCGCTCTCCGTCGGACGCCGTCGCGCTTACCGACTTGGCCTTGGTGCTGCTGGCGGCTTATGCGCTGGATGCCTATCGCAAAGGCACGATCGACCCCGAACATCATCGCTGGACGACGCGGGTGCTGTTCGGCGCCGGGGCGTTTCTGTTGGGGGCATTGACGCTGGTGCTGACGTTGCGCCAGGATCTGGATTTCTATCACTTCGGGCTGACGGCAACGATGGCCGTTTTGCTGGCCTGCGTTCTCGCCGCGTGCCGGAGTTCGCGAATTTCCGGACGCGCGGCGGGCGTCGCTTTGATCGCCTTATTGCTCTTTGAATTGAACACCGTCACCAACGCTTACTACCGGCCGTATTCGGCCGATGCGTTCTTGAGTAAGCTGTACAAACACGACGACGTTGCCAAGTACTTGCGCAGCCAAAACAAACCGGTCCGGGTGGAAATCGACGAGCAGCAGATTTTCTACAACTTTGGCGACTGGTATGGGATTGACGAAATCGGCGGCGTGCAATCCAGCCTGTTGACGAACGTGGCGGAGATGCAGGGCGAGTATCGCGCCCGCATGATTCTGGGAGTCAACTACTATCTCGGTGTCAAGCCGATGCGCGCCGACCAGGTGGAGGTATCGGAGCAGGACGGGGTGAAGATCTACTCCAACCCTTCGGCGTTCGATCGGGCGCGTCTGGTTTACAGCGCGGTTGGTGCTGCTAATGAAAAAGCTGCCCGGGACCTGACGCTGTCGGATAAGACTGCGCCGGAGCGCATGGCCGTGGTGGAAGGCGCAGCTCCGGATTTGGGAGGATGCAAC
>DATFZA010000307.1:0-6210 GCA_035314765.1 Bryobacteraceae bacterium | reverse complement strand
CCGAAGGCGTGCTAGATTTGCAACCAGGAGGTTGCGAATGAACGAGGTGGATACCGATCGCATCGAAAAGAAAGTGATTCTGCGCGCGCCTCGCTCGCGGGTGTGGCGCGCCATTGCCAACGCGGACGAGTTCGGAAGTTGGTTTGGGGTGAAACTCGAAGGGCCATTTGTCGAAGGCGCCACCCTCCGCGGCAAAATCACCCATCCCGGTTACGATCACCTGACCATGGAATTACAGGTGGAGCGGATTGAAGCGGAACACTATTTCGCCTATCGCTGGCACCCCTACGCGATCGACCCGGCCGTCGATTATTCGGCTGAGCCGATGACGCTGGTCGAGTTCCGGCTGGAGGATGCGGAAGGCGGCGTCTTGCTCACCATCAGCGAGGCAGGCTTCGACCGGATTCCGATGGAACGCCGGGCGAAGGCATTCCAGATGAACGAGCACGGATGGGCCCAGCAGACGCGGAATATCGAACGCCACGTGTCGGGCGCTCCGCTTGGTTAATACGCCCTACCAAGAATCTTTCCGATTTCCGGCGCAGGCGCGATTCGCCGCCACGTCACGCCATGCCGCTGGACCGCACACCACCTGTTGTGTGGAGTCGTGCTTGTTGCTTAGCCACCGAAGTAAGTGGGGCCGACGCGCGTCGGCTCAGATATGTAGAAACTCCAGGCACAGGCGCAGCGCCAGGGGATACCGCTGCCGTAGATTGGGGCGAAGAAGTTCGGACTCGAGCCCGCAGTGTCCCCCGTTCGCCCGTTGAGGTCAACTCAGGTCTTCTAGTCCGGCTGTGCCGATACGATACTACTTGCTTGCTCCCGCACTGGCGCGATTGGCCAGCACCGTTACGCCGCTGCTGCTGGACCGCACCACCACCGGTTGCGTGGAGTCCTGCTTCAGTTGCTTAACCACTGATGTACTCACGCCCCAGTAAGCAAGCTCCGGATGCTGGTTGTACAGCAGGGCGCTGTTGTTTTCGACCAGTCCTCCGTTTACGTTGCCCACCCAAATTGCGCCCCGGCCGGAGTTCACGATGGAGTTGCCCGAGATCGTGATATTGGAGTTGGGTGCGCCGGTGATGAAGTTGAAGTTCTGATCGGTGGAGAGCGTGAAGATAGAGGCAATGGCCGCGATGGCGCCCGTTGCCACCGCTTCCGGACCGATGGCGTTGCGGATGGTGTTGTTGGTGATGCGGATGTTCATTGCCGGACCGACCGGATAGGCGGAGAGATCCTGGTGAACCACAATCGCGCCACAGTCGGTTTGGTCGATCAGGTTCTGGTCCACGGTGACACCGGCTACTCCGCCCAAATAAATGCCGCGTGCGGTCAGAACATTTCTCACAGTGTTGTTTTCAATGACAGAGCCGTTTCCCCGATTCTCGAGGTCCCCGAAGATCATGCCGAAACCATTCGCCAGAGCCGGCAAGTTTTGGCCGAACGTCAGCGTTACGGGCCCGGTGTTGTTCAGCGGATCGCTATAGGCAGGACTCTGAGCGGCGATATGGGCGCTCCCGACGATCAGGCCGGTGCTGGGATCGACGAACGAGACCAACAAACCATTCGGGAAGATCGAACTGTAGTTGCGCGCGGCGACTATTTTATTTGCGCCAGGCTGGGAGGTCACAAAGGCCAGGAACGGGGAGTTAATGGCGATTCCATCGTCGCCTGTGCGGTTCACCGACGAGTGACGCACGGTGTTATTCGCGAGCGCGTAACTGAGATGGATACCGTCCGCGTTGGAACTGATCAACCGGTCGGTTTCAGGGCGGGGGATCACTTGGACGTGATCGACGATCGAGTTGGCTGCGTTGTCGAGATGGACAGCAATCGCCCCGGAAGAGTACACGGTGACGCCCGTCACCAGCGTGCCGGTTCCGCCTTCGACAAGAATTGGAGCTTCGCCGCCCTTTGCCATAATGACGATCGTGTCGCCTGGCTGATAGGTGGCCAGCACCTGCGGTTGCGTCCACGGCGAATCCGATGTCACGATCCGCAGAGTCCCTTCCGTCAAGGGCCGCTGAATCGGAAGCACGGAGGTTCCGGCGATCAGTTGGCCATTCCGGAACACCAGGGCCGTCAGGGACTCCGGCGTGCCGGAAGGATCGCGGACGGTGTTGAAGGTGGTGGGGCTGGGCCAACCGGGGATGGCTTGGTATTGAAGCGCTTTTTGCGCGGAAACGCCCGTCAGTTGTACCTGGGTGAACGGAAGCTGCAGGCTGTCGATGGTGAAATTGGCCAGCGTGACGTTGGCGCAATCGATCAGTGCGAATCCGACGATCTCTGGTTGAGCCAGATACAGGTCTGATCCGGCCAGGTCGATGGTGAGGTTGTTATATGCATCGATCTGGAGATAGCGATCCGGCAATTGGGGCGTCAGAAAATAATATGCGCCCGCATCCGCGGTGATGAGAGCGGTCTCATTTTTGGCGGCATACGCGAGCGCGGCCTGAAACAGAGGACGCGCATCCAGGCTGGCATCGTTGGGCGTAAGGTTTCGCTTGGCTATGCCGAGCGAGACCAGGTCGTGCGACAAGTTGATGGAAGGAGCGGCGGCCAAGGCGCTCGATGAGACGGCTAGGGCGAGGAAGAAGAAACGCGCTTTCGGGCCAAGCGCGAGGGGGACACCGCTGCGATAGTTTTGCGCGAAGGAGTTCGGACTCGAGGCCGCAGTGTCCCCGTCCGCGTCGCTGTGCCGATCGTCAGTAAGCTCCATGACCGAAGATAACCACGGCGAGGGTCCGGAACAAAATGCAAAGATCCAGCCAGACCGACCAGTTTCGGACATAAAACGTATCCAGTTGAACCCGTTGTTGGTAGCTGGTGTCGTTGCGTCCGGATACTTGCCACAGGCCGGTCAAGCCGCCCTTGACGCGCGTGTACAACTCGAAACTGGCGCCGTAGCGCGCGATTTCCTGATGCACGATCGGGCGCGGGCCAACCAGGCTCATATCGCCGCTCAGCACGTTCCACAACTGAGGCAGCTCGTCCAGGCTCGTCTTCCGCAGAAAGCGTCCGATCCTGGTAACGCGGGGATCGTTCTTCAGCTTGTGATCGCGTTCCCATTCCTCGCGCAGGTCCTCACTCTGCCTCAGGTATTTTTCCAGAGCGCGATCGGCATCGAGAACCATGGAGCGAAATTTCCAAGCGGTAAAGAGCTTTCCGCGATGGCCAATGCGTTTCTGTCCATAAAACACCGGGCCCTGGGAATCCAGCCGGATCAACAACGCGATGAGCCCACAGAGAGGCAACACGAACCAGGAACCGAGCAGGCACATCACCAGGTCCAGCAGGCGCTTGGCGGCGGGCGGATCGCCGCTGGCCTGCTGGCGCAACTCCAAGCCCAGCATCCCGCCCACGCTCTTGGGCTGCACCCAGAGGCTGGCAAAATCGGTAAGTTCGGGCACGACCAAGACATGCGAAAAATCCACGCCATAGCGTTCCACCATGGTCATCAGGTCGGAGTGTGGAACGTCGGGCATGGCAAACACGGCGTAAGTGGGCCGGTTGGGAACCAGCAACAGGGGGGCCAGTTCAGCGCCGCCAAGAATAGGAACTCCGTGCAAATCGGGCAACCACTCGGAGTCGTCCAGAACCGCGATCGGTTTCAGTCCCAATCCCGGTTCGTCCAGCAGAGCTTTGACGACGGCGGACGCAGTTGGACCGGCGCCGAAGATGACTGCCGGGAAACCCCACCAGGGTTCTCTCGCAAATGCCTGGCGGACACATTCGCGCGCCAGTGGGACCAAAGCAACGCTCAAAACGATCGCCAGGAAAAGAGTCCAGGTGAAACTGTGGCGGCCGCCCCGCAACGAGACCGTTACGGCGCCCAAACACAAGAACAACACAGTGGAAGCAATGGTCGCGCGCCGCAGCTCCTCCGGCGCGCCCACGCTAACCCCCGAGTAGAGTCCTATGGAGGCATAGACACCCAGAAATACGAAGAGAAACGGCCACAAATGCACGTAACCGTGCAACTGAACGCCGCCCTGCAACAGGACTTTCACGGCCACGCTGATGGCCACCGAAAGCAGCAACGCGCCCGCGTCGGTTAGTAACAAAGCCGCAGTGGAATACCAGGGCTTGCCGACCAGGCGGAGTTGGGTAAGGGTAGGGGCGGAGACGATGGTGGTTGCGCTCATGGTGTCTGTCTACGCGGA
This sequence comes from Bryobacteraceae bacterium, assembly GCA_035314765.1. Lineage (GTDB taxonomy): Bacteria > Acidobacteriota > Terriglobia > Bryobacterales > Bryobacteraceae > DATFZA01. The sequence goes on along the minus strand of DATFZA010000307.1, from coordinate 2,047 downwards.
CTGGTGGATGGCCTTCATCACCCGGCCTTGCTTGGGCTGCTGCTGGGCGAGACACTCGTGAACCGCCTGCAGGCAGGAGTTCAGAACGCGGGCGAGCATGCCAATGTGCGGCTCATAGAGAATCGTGTCGTGGTCGCCGCTGACTTCGCGAATCTCCAGCTTGCCCCGCACCAGGCTTCCCCAGCCGAGCGTCTGGTCGGAGTAGCTGACCAATTCATCCTTGGCGCGGAACAGGATCGCGTCACCCTGGTAAGGCAAAGCCACATAGTTGCGTAGCGCGAAAAGGAACGCTTCTTCCACGCCCAAGCCATCGCCGGACGCCTGCCCCAAGGCTTTCTTTGCCGACCAGAAGCGAATGTTCGCGCGCATCCTCCAGTTCTTCGCTTTTTGCCGCGCGAAAGGCCCGAAGCCGATGTGTAGCGCGTACCGAAGGTTGAAACCGACGGTGCGCGTAAGGCGCTGAAGGGCCCGCCAGGAAGCCTTTCCGTGAGTCTCCGCGGGCCCGTCGATCTTGGTATCGAGCAGCGCCAGCACCGATACTTTCTGGCCGGCCGCGTCAAGCTGGCGAGCCATCTCGTAAGCCACCACTCCGCCCGCCGAGAAGCCGCCAATATGGTAGGGACCATCCGGCTGCACCGACCGGATATGTTCGATGTAATCGGACGCCATCCGTTCAATCGACGTGTTGGGAGTTTCCTTGCCGTCGAGTCCCTTGGCCTGCAATCCGAATATGGGCTGATCGGGATCGAAGTGCGCCGCGATGCCGGCCAGGTTGAGGACGTTTCCGCCGATGGGGTGGACAAAATAGAAGGGAGCTTTTGAGCCGCCGGGACGAATGGGAACCAGGGACGACCATGACGGCGACCAGCCTTTATCGCGCAGCAATGCTGCGAGTTTCGCCACCGTCGGAGCCTGAAAGAGCGTGGCGAGAGGCAGAGCTTTGCCCAACATCTTCTGCATGCGCGCGAACATTTTGGCGGCCAACAGCGAATGGCCCCCTAGTTCGAAGAAGTTATCGGTGCGGCGAACCTGGGGAACGTCCAGAACCTTCTCCCAAATCGCGATGAGCGTGATTTCGAGCGGATCGAGCGTTTCTTCGATAGCGGCGGATTTCTCCTCGCGGACCAATTCCGGAGCGGGCAGCGCTTTGCGATCAATCTTGCCGTTAGGAGTGTGCGGCAGGGCCGGCAGCGGCACCAGATAAGTCGGCACCATGTAGTCCGGCAGGCGCTGGCGCAGATGAGCGCGAATCTGTTCGACAAATGCGCCATGGTCGCGCGCCGGAACAAAGTAGCCCGCCAAGGCGTTTTCCCCGGCGGAATCTTTGTGCAGCACCACCGCGGCAACCCGGACGCCGGGGCAAGCGCCCAGAACCGCTTCCACTTCACCGAGTTCAATCCGGAAGCCCCGCACTTTCACCTGCGTGTCCATGCGGCCCAGCATTTCCACGCTACCGTCGGGACGGAAGCGGGCCCGGTCGCCAGTGCGATAGATGCGACCGCGTTCAAACGGGTTCGGCAGAAAACGTTCGTGCGTGAGTTCCGGGCGATTCAGGTAGCCGATCGCCACTCCATCGCCGCCGATGTAGAGTTCGCCTGGAACTCCAGCCGGCTGCGGCTGTCCTTTGGGATCGAGAATGTAGAAGAACTGGTTGGGCGCCGGACTCCCGATGGTAATCGGCGACCGGTCGCGATGAATCTGGCGCCAGGAAGACCAGATGGTGGTTTCCGTTGGGCCGTACATGTTCCACAGTTCGCCGCCGCGTTCGAGCAAAGCGTCCGCCAGTTCGCGAGTCAGCGCTTCTCCGCCGCACAGCATTTTCAGCTTGGGCAGGTTCGACCAGCCGGCGTCGATCAGGATTCTCCAGGTGACCGGCGTGGCCTGCAGGATCGTTGCGCCACTCCGCGACAGCAGTTCCCGCAGGTGAAATCCGTCCTGCGCTTCATCCTTGCTGGCAATGACTACGCGAGCGCCTGCCAGCAGCGGGGCAAACAGTTCCAGACCGGCGATGTCAAAGGACAGCGTGGTCACGGCGGCCAGCGTGTCG
>DATFZA010000306.1:0-4702 GCA_035314765.1 Bryobacteraceae bacterium | reverse complement strand
CCGCGCCGGTCCAGGCCGGCCCCAAGCGAGGCGGTGGCTTCGTTTTGCTCTCTTGCGCGTCCCTCCTGGTTGCCGGCGCCCTGGCTCTGGTTTACAGAGCCAAGATTCAATCTTTTCCCGATGAGCAGGCCCGCCTCGATCGCGGCGAGCTTCTCAATCTCAACCAGCTAAAAAGCCCGGCCGATCTGCTGCCGTTTCTGCTGGTCTTCCCGAACGCCGACGAGCGGGACCAGGTCGCCCAGAAGACCTTTGAGTATGTCCAGGCCCACCGGCCTTTGCAGAACACGGGCGCGCTCGCCCGCATCCGAAAAAACGAACATCATTCGCTTTTGCCCTTCAGCCGCCTGAAGCCATCTTTCGTCGTCCGCACCCCGTTTGAGTTCCAGAAAGCATTGATTCAATGGGTGATTCTGTATTTCGCGGGGTTCTGGCTGGTCTATCTCTCTTGGCGCATCTTTCGTTTCGCAGGGGATCGCGCCCTGCTGCCAGCCATCCACCTGCTCACCGGATTTGGCTTCGTTTTGTCGATCAGCCTGCGGGATCCTCTCCGCGACTATCTGGACTTCACTAAGTTCTCTTGGGGCGTGGCCGCTGGGTGCCTGCTCTTGGTGCTGCCGTCCACCCGCCTGTTTCATCCACAACGTTTTGCGAAATGGTGCTACACGCCTTTGTTCCTGGCCTTCGGCCTGTTCGTAGCCTTGCTCCGGTTCGGCTCGGGGCCCACAGGCAATGACTCCAAGGTGAACCTCGGTCCGTTCCAGCCGGTTGAGTTGATCAAGATCCTGATCGTGTTTTTCCTGGCCGGGTACTTCGCCCGCAACTGGGAGCGCCTGCGCGATCTGCGCGAAAGGGTGCTGCGGCCGTTCGATGTACCGCGTATCTCGCACGCACTCCCGGTAATGATCGCGGTGTCCGTCGCGCTGGCTATGTTTTTTGTGTTGAAAGATCTCGGGCCGGCGCTGGTCATCGGCTTCCTGTTTATGGCCATGTTCGCCGTCGCGCGCGGGCGCTCCGGGCTGGCTTGGATCGGTGTCGTCACGCTGGTTGCCGGTGTGTATATCGGCTACCGCGCCGGCGCGCCACACACCGTGGTGGAGCGCATTCAGATGTGGCTCGCACCGTGGGACAACGACGTGCATGGCGGAAGCCAACTGGCGCATTCGATCTGGGCTCTTTCCACCGGGGGCTTGTACGGATCGGGTCCAGGGCTCGGAGATCCGGCGATGATTCCCGCCGGGCATACGGACTTGGTTCTTCCTTCAATAGGCGAAGAGTGGGGCTTCGCCGGAGTCACCGCGATCCTATTGCTGTTCGGATTCCTGATCCGGCGCGGACTGCGCATCGCGCGCCGGGCGGACTCCGAGTACGGCTTGTTTCTGGCTCTCGGCTTGACAGCCTTGATCGCCTTTGAAATGCTGCTGATCTCGGGCGGAGTCTTGGGCGCCATTCCGCTCTCGGGCGTAGTGTCGCCGTTCTTGAGTTCCGGCAACACCGCGATGCTGGCCAATTTTTTGATCTTCGGTATTCTGTTGGCGATCTCTAACCACACGACACCAGCCGTCGCCGAGGAACCGTTCCGTTTGCCGGTCAAGGTCCTGGGCGCAGTGCTCGCCACGCTCGGCGTGACGTTGCTGGGTTTCGGCGCGTATTATCAAGTGCTGCACGACCAGGAGTACATTGCGCGCGACACCAAGGTATTTGAAGAAGACGGCGTGAAGCGCGCGCAGCACAATCCGCGCATCAACTCCTTGGCGCATGAACTGCGCCGTGGCAACATTTATGACCGCAACGGCGTCCTGCTTGCTTCCAGCGACTGGGGGGAGCTCGATCGCCACCGCGCGGAACTGGAAGGGTTCGGTGTCTCGCTCGATACCTGCTGCTCGCGGCTGGACAATCGCCATTACCCGTTCGGACCTGCGCTCATGCACTTGCTCGGCGATCTGCGCACCGGCGAAAATTTCCACGCGACCAATGCATCTTTGATCGAGCACGATTCCAATGCCAAGCTGCAAGGCTTTACCGATCTGCATGAGCTGGCGCCCTTGGTCCGCAACCGGCATCATCCCAACGACCCTGGCATGCGTCAACTGCGCGCCAAAGACCGCGATGTCCACTCTACTATCGATATCCGGCTGCAGCTCAAGGCAGGCGAAATTCTGCGCCGGCAGTTAGCCAGAGTGCATCAAGATCACGGCGCGTTAGTGGTTCTGCAACCGCAGACCGGCGATGTGTTGGCGCTGGTCAGCGAACCGGAACCGGAAAAGCCTTCCAGTCCCGATGAGCTGCTCGACCGCGCACGTTACGGCCAGTATCCGCCTGGGTCCACGTTTAAGCTAGTAACGGCGATCGCGGCGTTGCGTGAAGATCCCAACCTCGCCAAACGCCAGTATCATTGCGGCGGAACAGGCGACGGCCGCGTGGGCGCGCACATTCCCGGATGGCGCAAAGTGATTCACGACGACATTGGCGACTCGGCGCACGGAACGCTCAGCATGGAGCAAGCCATCGTGGTTTCCTGCAACGCCTATTTCGCGCAGCTCGGCGTATTCGACGTGGGTCCCAAACGGCTGAGTGAGACTGCCGAACTGCTCGACATTCCCGCGGGCGACATCGCCGATCTCAAGACCACCATGCCCTTTGCCGCCTATGGTCAAGGTCCGGTGCTGGTGACGCCGTTCAAGATGGCGCGTGTTGCCGCGACCATTGCCAATGAGGGCGCGATGGTTGAGGGGCGCTGGGTTTCCGATGACAGCAATCGCCGGACTTCGCTGCCGAAAGAGATTCTGCCTCCGCCGGACGCCGCGTTTCTGGCTCGCGCCATGCGAGGGGTGGTGGTGGCTGGGACTGGGCGCCGTGCGTTTGCGGGGGCAGATATCACCGTCGCGGGAAAAACCGGCACGGCCCAAGTCGACACGGGCGAGCCGCACTCCTGGTTTGCCGGCTTTGCGCCCTACGAGGGCGACCGCTCGCACGGCATCGCTTTCGCCATTGTGGTGGAACACGGCGGGTACGGCGGTCAAACGTCCGCGCCTATCGCCCGCGAGATTGTGGATGCGGCGCGTGGGCTGGGAATCTTACAATAGGGCCAACGGATGGGCATTGCGGAATTACTGGAGCGCTTGGGACGGGCGGTGTTCGAGATGCCGTTCGGCCCCGGGCAAGTGAGCGACTCGCCGGAGATCGCCGAGATTCGTTTCGCCATTCTCGATGAGGTCCGCGCCCGGATGCAGCGCGCCGCGGGCAAGCATATCTTTCCGTACGACCTGGTGCGCGTTCAAATACACGGCGTCGGCGACGCCCAATCGGCCATCTTCGAGCGCGAGTTCTTCCGCAGCTTTTTTGAAAACGAAGTGCGCCGGGCATTGGAAAAAGAGCAATGCCGCTATCCCGGCGATCTTCTCGTCGAAGTCCGCGTTACCCGCAACCTGCCGGAAACGGGCAAATGGCTGACGGTCGAGACGACCGCGCAGCCCGCGCCTGCGCCGGTTGTGCCACTGAGCCGGCGCTCGGCCACACTTACCGTGCTCGCGGGAAATGCGAACTCGGCGGAGTTCGCACTCGACAAGACGCGGATCAACATCGGCCGCGTCACCGACGTCTACCGCGCCGCCGGGCCCTCCCGCCGGAACGACATTCTCTTTGCCGAGGAAACGCCCATTAACCAGACGGTTTCCCGCGAGCACGCCCACATCCTGTGGGACGAGGCCGCGCGCGAATACCGCCTCTACAACGACCGCTGGTACAAGCGCGGCGGCAAACACGACGGCGCCTGCAATCTATGGATCATGCGCGATGGGATGGGACAAGAAGTGCACCGCGACACGCGCGGCGCCAAACTGCAAGACGGCGACGAGATCCATTTGGGTAAGGCAGTGCTGCGGTTCAGCCTAAACGCCCGCTGAACGCGCCAGGCTGCCCTGACCTCGCTTTGGGCCGCTCCAGCCTCAAACCAGCATTACAGATTCAGCATTTGTCTAATTTAGAATCGTTCCTCGAAGTAAATCTTAGGCGAGCAAAATCATTAGGTTAAGAATGCGTGAATAAACGCTTGACCATTCGCCGCCTTCCGTTTGGTCTTTTGGACGAGTTGTCCCCTTTTGGCCACCATTTACGCTATCATCAGTGCCAGCCACCGAATGCGCGGAAGGCCGGGAGCATTTAGACGAGAGAACCATGCCAACCATTAAAATCACCGACAACCTCAACGCTGAAGTCGATTCCGTTTCAGCCAACCCCAACCCTCTGACTTCCGCATTGGAGAAATATGTCACCAGTCCGGCTGTGAATATCGTGCTGCTTCCGGACCTGATGAACGCCCTGGCGCAGCCGCTGATCAGCGCGAGACAGACTCCACTTTCCCTGGGGCTGACCTTTTCCGACGAAGTGGACTTCGGAACGTCGGCGAATCCGGAATTGACCATTTCGGCCGGCGTTACTCAAGCTGTAAACGTGAATGCGACGCCTGGTTCGAATCTATTCGCGGTGGATCTTTTCGGCTCTCCCATCACAATCAACAACGGCGAAGGTTGGCTTTCGTTGGCTTTGAATGGCTCGGTCAATCTCGGACTGAGCGGAAGCGCGGGCGATCTGACGTTCGGCCTCACTGCCGGAGCCTCAATTGGGGCCGAGTACTTCCGCAGATTCGCGGTGGATCCGACCCAGCCGACGGTCGCCCAAGCGCTCGGCAACGTGCTCTCGGATT
>DATFZA010000305.1:0-11510 GCA_035314765.1 Bryobacteraceae bacterium | reverse complement strand
AGCCATGTTGTGGATCTCGGGCGACATTTCGATTTACGAGGGTGACACCCGGCTGCCGAAGCCGAAACTCGTTCGGACGCAAATATCTCTGGAATCCGACAAATCCTTCACCTCTTTCGAAACCGCTCTCGCGCATGTCATGGGTCCGCCGCTGCCGGTCGAGACCAATGTGTTTTGGAACCAGCCGCTGCTCGATGTGCTGTTCGAGTATCCGATCGAATCAGATCAATCGAAGTTTTCCATCCATCCGGGGCTGGCGCGCCTCGGTTTGCGCGTGGTCACCAGTCTTCGATTTGTTCCGCCGAACGGCGCAATTCGCGCGTTTGAATTTATCGGCGACCCGGGTGTGGTGCCGCTGGACCCGGGCTGGCTGCAGGCGGCGCTTCGATTTGTTCAGTTGGGATTTTTCCACATTCTGGACGGCACGGACCACCTGTTGTTCCTGTTTTGTCTGGTCATTCCGTTCCGCCGCTTTCGCGCGCTAGTTCCGGTCGTGACCGCCTTTACGGTGGCGCATTCCATGACGCTGATTGCATCCGCCTACAATCTCGGACCCGACGCACTCTGGTTTCCGCCGCTGATCGAGATGCTGATTGCCGCGTCAATTGTATATATGGCTCTCGAGAACATTGCCGGCGGCGCCAGTGTCGAACGGCGCTGGATGATGGCGTTCGGTTTCGGCTTGGTGCATGGCTTTGGTTTTTCGTTCGCGCTGCGCGAGACGCTGCAATTTGCCGGAACCCATCTGCTGACGTCGCTGCTGTCGTTCAACATCGGCGTTGAACTCGGGCAATTGCTGGTGCTGTTGATTCTGATACCGGCGATCGATGCGCTGTTCCGGTTCGTTGTGGCTGAGCGCATGGGGACCATCATTTTGTCGGCGCTGGTGGCGCATACCGGCTGGCATTGGATGACCGAGCGATGGGACCGGCTAAGCCAATTCCGGTTTCAGTGGCCGGAGTTCAACGCCGCCTTTTGGGCGAGCATCCTGTTCTGGCTGATGGTGCTGGTGATTCTGGCGGGCCTGCTGTGGGCCGCCTCGAAATGGCTACGCCGCGTGGGAGCAAGTGTCGATGCGGCTCAGGACAATGTTTAGTCCAGCAAGGTTTAGCCCAGCAAGCCATTTTCGACATCAGCGCCGATTTCAGTACGTTTTTCGACCGCCCCGAACGATTTTCGACCCAGGGCATGTTATAGTGAATTTCGACATGTAGCCCGAAATAAGGGCAGTTTTCGACCCCAGCAAAGAGTTTTCGACATTGCGGATCGATACCGGGCCGTTAGGCATCTTTCAGGAAAAGACCGTCCCTCGCGGCTGCAAGCTGGCCGGTTGGACGGCGTTGGTGCGCGCCTTCTCCATCCCCGCGCCGGTCCGCGCGCCGGCCTGCGTCTCAAACCAATACATACGCGGCAGCAAGCGAACCGAGAAGGAGTGGACCGTCTTCGACAAGCGGTATTGGCCTGGCGGCACGCTGGCCGGCCATCTCAGCTTCGCCCTGCGCCACGAGGACCTCGATCTTCTGATCTTCAAACGCCTGTGGGATGCGGCGCCGGCCAAGGCCCTTCAACAGATGGTCCGCGCATCCCCGGCCAGCGAGCCTGTCCGGCGCGCCTGGTTTCTTTATGAACATCTGACGGGGCGCAGACTTGCCGTTCCGGATGCCCCGGCCAATCTCGCGGCGATCGATCTGGTCGAACCGGAACGGTATTTCACGGGCGCGCCGCGTTTGTCCCGCCGGCACAGAGTGCGCGACAACCTGCTGGGCGCCGGCTCATTTTGTCCGATCGTCCGGCGTACCCGCGCCCTGAGCGACTACATTGAATTAGAACTTGCCGCCAAAGCGCGCGCAACGGTCGGGCACACCAGCGCGAATTTAATCGCGCGCGCGGCGAGTTTTCTGCTGCTGGCCGACAGCCGCGCCAGCTTCGAGATTGAAGGCGAGCGGCCGCCGCGCACCCGCTTGGAGCGCTGGGGGCGAGCCGTGCTTCAGGCTGGAAAGAACCCTTTGAGCCTCGATGAGATCCTTCGCTTGCAGCGTGTTCTCATAGAAGACACGCGTTTCATCCGCGCCGGTCTGCGTCCCGACGGCGTATTCCTGGGCGAGCGCGACCACAACGGCGAGCCGCTACCTGAGTTCATCGGCGCGCGTCCGGAAGATCTAGCCGCGCTAATGGCGGGTCTTCTGGCCGCAAACGACCGCATGCGGGAGGACGGACTGGATCCCGTGCTCGAAGCCGCCGCTACGGCCTTTGGCTTTGTATACATCCATCCTTTCCAGGACGGCAATGGCCGCATGCACCGGTGCCTGATTCACCATGTTCTTGCCGAGCGCAAGTTCACCCCGCCGGGAATGGTGTTCCCGGTATCGTCCGTGATGCTCCAGCGCATCGACGAATACCGGACGACACTCCAGGCGCACTCCGGACCCCTCATGCCATTTATCGAATGGCGGCCGGCTCTGAACGGAAATGTCGAGGTTCTCAACGACACCGCCGATCTGTATCGCTACTTCGATGCGACCGCGGCGGCCGAGTTTTTGTACGCCTGTGTCAGACGCACCGTCGAAGAGGACCTGCCGCGCGAGATCGACTATCTGCGCCGTCATGATGAAGCACTGCGCGGCATTATGGATATCGTAGATATGCCCACCCGCTTGGCCGAAGACATCGTGACGTTTATTCGACAGAATAAAGGCAAGCTCTCGCAGAAGCGCCGGAGAGGGGAGTTCAAGCTGCTTCGCGACGATGAGGTGAAGACCATCGAAGGCATCGTGAATGAGGCGTTTGCCGGCGAAGGCCCGGCCTAACCGCACCTTTTGCGGGAGCCGCTCTTCGTGCACCTGGCCAATGCAACACCGGGAGTATGGCTTCAGCAGCCATACTTGTATGGCAAGATTGGATGTATGAAGAAGACCTTCAACGTCGACGACCAACTTTTCAACGAGGCGAAAGCGGCCTGCGGAGCAGCGACTGATACCGAGACCATCCGTTTAGGTCTTGAAGCGCTGGTTCGCCATGCTGCCTATGAGCGCATTCGGGCTCTACGTGGCTCTGAGCCTCAAGCGCGCGACGTTCCGAGGCGTCGTGAGAGGCCGACCCCAAAACGAAGAGCGACGTAAATGGTTCTGGTTGACACTTCCGTTTGGATCCGGTTTCTTGCTAACCGGCCGCCCTACGCAGTGGAATTGGACAGACTGCTCGGTCTGTCTGAAGTAACTGGACATGAGTTGGTCTACGGAGAACTCCTGATCGGCGACCGGAGAGGCCGTAGGAAACTTTTGTCGTCATACGAGCTGATGCAGCAAGCGGCGATGGTGCCTCATGATGACGCCGTCGCGTTTGTTCGCCATCGGGCCTTGCATGGCCGCGGCATCGGTTGGATCGATGTTCACCTTCTGGCATCCGCTGTAGTGGGGAGATTGAAGTTATGGACAGCGGACCATCGTTTGTCGGCGGTGGCCGAAGAACTTGGAGTGGTCTATGAATTGGCAGCCTGACTTTGCAGGCATCTCGAAATCACCGCAGCCTTCTTTAGCGCTTTTCTAGGTTGGCAACTCTGTCCGACAGCGCTTCCATTTCCAGATCGACCGCTCTCAGAGCCGCGGCGTGGGTTCTCTGACGTGCCTCGACAGGGGATGCCCATTTATGGAACTCCGTGAGCAAGATTGTCTCGACCGCCCGCAGTTGTTCGGTAATCCAGCTCTTGTCCTCGTCGGTCAAACTCATCGCTCTCTCCTATTTGATTTTGACACGTTTTCACGGTGGCGCGGGGCCAGGTGCGCGTTTTCCAGGGCCGCCGCTCCGCATGCTAGACTTAAAAATTAGCTTAGCCGCACCCATCGCCCGCTGCTAGTCGCAAGATCACTCAGTTTCAGGAGGCTGTAGTCCGGTGGCAGACAACATGCGTCATATTTTCACGTCGGAGTCGGTGACCGAAGGTCATCCCGACAAGATGGCCGACCAGATTTCCGATGCCGTGCTCGACGCGGTGTTGACGGACGATCCTACGGGCCGCGTCGCTTGCGAGGTTCTCATCACCACGGGCGTCTGCGTGGTGGCCGGCGAAATCACGACTACGACGTATGTCGACGTTCCGAAAATTGTGCGTGAAGTGGTCAAGGACATAGGTTATTTCGACGCCGCTTACGGGTTCGATTCCAAGACGTGTGGTGTGTTGAACACCATCCAAAGCCAGTCACCCGATATCGCCATGGGTGTGGACACAGGCGGCGCGGGCGACCAGGGTCTGATGTTTGGCTACGCCTGCGATGAAACGCCGGAGTTGATGCCGCTGCCCATCATGATGGCGCACAAGCTGGTCCGGCGATTGAGCGAGGTTCGGCGATCGGGGAAGCTGGATTTCCTGCGTCCGGACGGCAAGAGCCAGGTGAGTGTGGAGTATGTCAACGGCCAGCCTAAGCGTATTGACGCCGTGGTGGTTTCCACGCAGCATCATGACGACGTTACCAACTCAGAGTTGCGCTCGCAGGTGAAGAAGCACATCATCGACCCGGTGATTCCGTCGAACATGGTGGATTCGGGAACGAGTTATCACATTAATCCAACTGGACGTTTTGTAATTGGTGGTCCGCATGGCGACACGGGACTCACAGGCCGCAAAATCATCGTCGATACCTACGGAGGCATGGGCCGCCACGGCGGAGGGGCATTCTCCGGAAAAGATCCGACGAAGGTTGACCGCTCGGCCTGCTACATGGCCCGTTACGTGGCCAAGAACATTGTCGCCTCCGGCTTGGCCAAGCGCTGCGAAGTGCAACTGGCTTACGCCATCGGCGTTGCCGAACCGGTATCGGTGATGGTAAACACCTTTGGCACCGGTCTGATAGAGGAGTCCCGGCTGGTGGAACTGGTTCGCGAGCTCTTTCCTCTTACCCCCAAAGGCATGATCGATCATTTGCGGTTGCGCCGTCCCATTTACCGGGCGACCGCGGCGTTCGGCCACTTCGGCCGGACGGAAGAGAGTTTCAGTTGGGAAGCTGCCGACAAGGCCGAAGCGCTGCAGGCCGGCAGCAAGGCTGCGTTGGTAGCCCGTTGAGCGCGGAAGCGCTATGCCGAGCCAAGCTGTAGCGGTTGCGCCCTCGCCCGATCTGAAAGATCTGGCGGATGGCGGCAAGAGGCGTATCGAATGGGCGTTCCATTCCATGCCCGTTCTCCAGACGATTCGCAAGCAATTCATCAAGGCCCAGTTTCTGGATGGAATGAAGATAGGGGTCCACGGGCCCGTCACCGCCGGCACGGCGAACCTATGCATCATGCTGCGGGATGCGGGCGGCAAGGTCCTGGTGTGGGCGGTCGAGCCCGAAGAGGACGTGGCCGCGAGTTTACAACGCGATTGGGGTATCCAGATTTCCGCTAACCGCTCCGAAGTCATGGAACAGAATCCGGTGTTCTTGTTGGATACCGGCGCGGAGTTGATTTCCGAAGCAACCGGCGCTTTTGGAGCGGTGGAGAGTACCGGGGCTGGGGCGGCGCGAGCGGCTCAAATGGAGTTGCAATTTCCCGTACTGGCAGTGGCTGGCTCCTTGACTAGCCGTTTGTTTGTAGATAAATTCGGCGCTGGGCAAGCGGTAGTAGACGCGCTGCTCCGTCTCACCGGCGCGCTGCTGGCCGGTTCGTGTGTGTTGGTTGCCGGCTTCGGGCCGCGCGGGCGGGGAATCGCGGCGCGCCTTCGCGGGCTGGGCGCGCAGGTGATGGTTGCCGAAAGCGATCCGGTACACGCGTTGGAAGCGGTGCTCGAAGGGTATCGCGTTACCTCCGTTGCCGAAGGGTCTGGCCTTGCGGACATTATCGTTACCGCTTCCGGAGCAAAGAGCGTGCTGGGCCGCGATGTATTTGAGAAGCTGAAATCAGGGTCGATTCTCGCCAACGCTGGTGAGATTTCGGGCGAGATCGATGTGGAGGCGTTGGCGCGCGTGGTGTCGTCCCGCCGCGCCGTCCGCCAGCATTTTGAAGAATGCACTCTGCGCGACGGACGGCGTGCGTACCTGCTGAATAGCGGCCGTCCCCTGCAGTCGTTAGCGCCGGAGCCCGCTGCGATGCTGGAATTGAAACTGGCTGGGCAAGCGCTCGCGGCGGAGTACGTAGTGAAGCATCGCGAGACGCTCGAGCCAAAAATACATTTCTTGCCCGACGGCATCGACCGCCAGATTGCCCGCATGAAGCTGGAGTCGATGTCCATTACCGTAGATCGGATAGGGTCATGTTAGTCGAAGGTTGCAAACACGAAATTGAGATTACCGTTCCGGTTGACGAAATCGACCGCGAGACGGAGCGCGTGGTCACTGGGCTGCAGCAGAAGGTGCGGTTGCCTGGCTTTCGTCCGGGTAAAGCGCCAGCGAATTTGATTCGCAGCCGGTTCTCCAGCCAGGTGCGCGAAGACGTGATTGAGAGCGTGGTGCCCAAATATTTTCGCAAGAAGGTGGATGAAGATTCGCTCGAAGTGGTGGGCAAGCCGACCGTCAAGGAAGTGGACTTTGAGCCTGGCCAGCCGCTGCGGTTCAAGGCCGAGTTTGAAGTGGCGCCGGTGATTGAACTGGGCGAATACCGCGGCGTCAGCGTGCACTATCACGACCCGGAGGTGAAGGACGAAGACGTGGCGGCGCGACTGGAGAGCATTCGCGAACAGAAAGCCGAATACGTCAACGTGGAGCCGCGTCCGGTCGAAGACGGCGATTATGCGATGGTTTCGCTGGATAGCATCGCCGGCGCGGCGGAACCGATCCATCAGGACGAGATGATGTTGCACGTCGGCGATCCCGATACCATGCCCGCTTTCACCGAGGCGCTGCGCGGCATGTCGCCGGACGAGGAAAAAGAGTTCGACATTGCTTATCCGGAGGATTACGGCCAGGAAAAGCTGGCTGGCAAAACAGTGCGGTTCCGCATGAAGCTCAAGACCATCCGTCTCAAGGAACTGCCGGAACTGAACGACGAGTTTGCCCGGGATTTGGGCGACTACTCGAATCTCGAAGAACTGCGCGATGCGGTGAGCAAGGCGATTTTCCGCGAGCGGGAGCACGAAGCGCAGCAAGCCGCAAAGCAGGAACTGGTGGACAAACTGGTCGAGGCGCACACGTTCCCAGTCCCGGAAGCCTATGTCGACCGGCAGATTGAAATGCGGATGGAGAGCCAGTTGCGCGAGCTTTCCGACCGGGGCATCGATCCTCGCGAGCTAAAGATCGATTGGAGCAAGCTCAAGGAAGCGCAGCGGGAGAAAGCGGTCCACGACGTAAGATCCTCGTTGCTGATCGAGAAGATCGCCCAGCGGGAAAGCATCGATACGACCCGCGAAGAACTCGATCGCGAGATCCAGCGCATCGCCAAGCAGGAGCACGAGCCGGTGGCCGCCATGCGCAAGAAGCTGGAGAAGAATGGCGCTGCCGGGCGGATTGCGTACCATATACGCTCGGAAAAAACGCTCGGCTTTTTGTTTGAGCACGCGCGCAAAGAAGCCTAGCCGGTTTACTAACCCCGAACGTTAGCGCGGGGATGGGCGCCCATCCCCTCACTAACGTTCGGGGCTAGACACGGTTCAGAAACTCTCTGAGTACAATCGGAGTATCCGCGCCCATGACCACTGAAGCCCCAGTAATCGCTCACGAACTAGCGTCTGAGCGTCAGCACGCCATCCGCGCCGGCTTCGTTACCTTGGGGCTGTTCTCGGTCGGACATTTTTGTATCGATATGTATTCGAGCGCGCTGGGAACGTTTCAGCCGCTGCTCGGCGACAAACTCGGTCTCACGCTAACGCAGGCGGGCCTGCTTGGCGGTCTGTCGGTCTTTTCCGGGTCGGTGGTTCAGCCGGCATATGGCTATCTCTCGGATCGTTTTCAGAGCCGTTTGTTTTCGGCGCTCGCTCCCGCGGTCGCCGGCCTGTTCATTTCCGCGCTAGGGCTGGCTCCGAATTTCGCGACCCTCGCCCTGCTGGTATTTCTCGGCGGCGCGGGCATAGCTTCGTTTCATCCGCAGGCCTCCGCGCGGGCCACCAGCGGAATCGTTTCTCATCGCGGCCGCTGGATGGCCGTATTCATTACCGCGGGGTCGTTAGGCTTGGCCTTTGGCCCGATGTACTTCTCGGCCATTCTCACGCGGTGGGGCCTGGCTCTCGCCGCTTGGGCCGCGATTCCGGGAATTCTGATCTCGCTTCTACTCTTAACGCGGATGCCGCCGCACCGGCACTCCGCGGCGCACAAGCCAACCCGCCATTTCCAGTGGGAGCCGTTGCGCGCCGTTTGGAAGCCCCTCACCATTTTGTATTTTCTGGTATTCATTCGGTCCATCGTCCAAATTGTGTTTACCCAATTCTTGCCCTTGTACCTGCGCCGTGAACGCCACTTCGATCTTTGGTCGGCCAGCTACACGCTGTCCTTGTTTCTGGCCGCGGGAGCGATCGGCGGATTCGCCGGCGGCCATTTGGCCGATCGCTTCGGAAACCGCCGCATCATTCTGTTCTCGATGATCGGCTGCCTGCCGTTTCTGGCGCTGTTCTTTTTCACCACCGGGCCGCTGTCGATCGCCGGGTTGGCGCTGGCCGCGCTGATTCTCTTGTTTACCGTGCCCGTGAACGTCGTGATGGCGCAAGACCTGGTGCCTGCGCAAGTGGGTACCGTTTCCGCGCTCATGATGGGTTTTGCCTGGGGAATGGCCGGCTTTGTTTTCATTCCACTCACGGGTTGGATTGCGGACCATAGCAGCCTGCATCTGGCGCTGGGGATGTTGAGCGTGTTCCCGGCAGTAGGAATCGCGCTCAGTTTGAAGCTCCCGAAATGAAGCCGGCAGTTTGTCTGTTGAGTGGCGGTCTGGACTCGGCGACGGTCCTCGCATACGCACGGCGGGAACATTTCGATTGCTACGCGTTGTCGTTCGACTATGGGCAAAGGCACCGGCTCGAATTGGACGCGGCTGCGCGCGTGGCTGCGTCTCTATCCGCCCAAGAGCACCGCATCGTCACGGTGGACCTGCGCGCTTTTGGAGGTTCCGCTTTGACGGCGGACATCGCCGTTCCCAAGAACGGTGTGCAGCCGGGCATCCCCATCACTTACGTCCCCGCGCGCAATACCATTTTTCTGTCGTTCGCGCTGGCTTGGGCGGAGGTGCTCAAATCTTCCGATATTTTTATCGGCGTGAACGCCATCGACTATTCTGGCTATCCCGATTGCCGCCCCGAATTTATAGAAGCCTTTGAGAAGATGGCGAACCTGGCGACCAAAGCCGGCGTGGAAGGCCGCACGCATCTTCGCATTCATGCGCCTTTGCTCCGCTTGTCGAAGTGCGAGATTGTGAAACTAGGCGCGGAGTTGGGCGTGGACTTCTCACTCACGCATAGCTGCTACGATCCCGGCGCGCAAGGGCGCGCGTGCGGCTGGTGCGACTCCTGCCGGCTGCGGTTGCAAGGCTTCCAAGATGCCGGCCTTCAGGATCCCCTTGCGTATCGCTGAGATTTTTTACTCGGTGCAAGGAGAAGGCGCTCTGGTGGGAGTGCCGTCGGTGTTTGTCCGCACCAGCGGGTGCAATCTTCGTTGTTCCTGGTGCGACACACCCTACACGTCGTGGCGCCCGGAGGGCGAAGAACGCTCGCTTGACTCCATCATCGAAGAGGTGGAAAGCTTCGGAACAACACACGTTGTGGTTACCGGAGGGGAACCAATGATCGCGCCGGAAATCGGCGAACTGACGCGCCGCCTGCGCGGGCACCTGACGATCGAGACCGCCGGCACCGTGGATGCGGACGTCCGTTGCGATCTGCTGAGTATCAGTCCTAAGCTCGCCAACTCCACGCCAGATGGGCGATTCGCGGCACAGCATGAACGCCTGCGCTATCAGCCCGATGTGCTCCGCAAGCTCATGAGCCGTTTCCCGTACCAATTGAAATTTGTGGTGGTGAGCGCCGGCGATTTAGACGAGATTCGTCGCGTGATCGACGAGACGTGCGCCGATCCCGGTCGAGTAGTGCTGATGCCGGAAGGCATCGAGGCCGCTGTTCTTGCCGAACGCGGCCGCTGGCTGGTGGAGATCTGCAAACGCGAAGGGTTTCGCTACAGCCCGCGGATCCACGTCGATCTCTGGGGCGCACGGCGAGGTGTGTGACAAGTTGGCTCAGGCCCTTCTCTCCTTGATTCTCAGTCCCGCCCTTAGAGTACTCTCCATCTGGGAGCACTCTTTTACGGATGAAACTGATACTGGCTTTTGCGGCCGTCGCCTGTGTGGCGCCCGCCGCCACCACTTACTATGTTTCGACGCAAGGGCATGACGGCCAGCCCGGGACCGCGGCCAAGCCCTTCGCCACCCTGCAGTACGCGGTAAACATCGCCCGGCCCGGAGATACGATTCTGGTGACCGCGGGAACCTATGTGGGTTGCCGGATTGAGACGTCTGGCGGCCAGACTCTACCCAAGACGCTGCAAGCGGCGCCGGGCGCCAGCGTTCTCTTGAACAAGCCGGGTCCGCAGAACAAACACAACAGCATCGTGGAAGTGGAAAACTTCGGCGCAACCGTGACGGACTGGGTGATCTCCGGCTTTGAGGTGGCGAATTCCCCCAAATATGGAATTGACGTGCGAGTCACCAATCGCATCACCGTCGAGAACAACCACGTGCACAATAGCGCGCTGACCGGCATTTTCACCGCGTTCTCCGATCACGTTCTCATCCAAAACAACGAGACGGACCATAACAACGAGCATGGAATCTATCAGAGCAACAGCTCGACCTATCCGACAATCCGCGGGAATCGGTCTCACCACAACGCATCCGCCGGCATTCACATGAACGGCGACATCAGCGAACAGCCCGGCAACGGGTTGGTCCAGTTTGCCACTGTCGAGGACAACGTCATCTATGAGAACGGCCTCAGCGGCGGATCGGGAATCAATTGCGACGGCGTCGATAGCAGCGTGTTCCGCAACAATCTGCTCTACGACAATCACGCCAGCGGCATTTCGTTATACGCCATTGACGGGGCGCATGGCTCCAGCAATAACCAGGTCCTCAACAATACCATTGTGATGGCGCCCAACTCGCGTTTCGTCATCAACATCCCGCACGATTCACGGAAAGCGCCTGCCGGCAACGTGATCAAGAACAATATCCTGTATACGCCCGACAGCAATCATGGCTCGGTACTGATCGCCGCGAAGTCGGTCTCCGGTTTCGAGAGCGATTACAACGTAGTGGTAAATAATTTTTCCGATAATAATGGAAACAGTTTGGTCAGCTTGACGAAGTGGCAGGCGCTTGGCTTCGAGCTGCATTCTGTTATTGCCACGCCGGCGCAGTTGTTCGTGGATCCAGCCAACAACAATTACGCCCTGAAGGCGGGCTCTCCGGCGATCGACGCCGGCGTGGCTTTGCCTCAAGTTCCCACCGACATACTTGGAGTTACGCGTCCACAGGGTCTGGCTTACGATATCGGCGCTTACGAATTTGTGGCGTCCACGCCGGTCAAGATGTAGCCTCGCGGCGGGATTTGCGGCCACAGGATTTCGGACTGT
>DATFZA010000304.1:0-15515 GCA_035314765.1 Bryobacteraceae bacterium | reverse complement strand
AATCACCGCGCTTCTGTCCCCGATCGAGAGACGATCATATACTCCGCCTCTCAATTTCCCCGAGAGCACCTGCCACATACGGTAGTAAACTGCCTCTTTCACCTGCCCGGGCAAGGCGTCGAATATGGGGGAGTAAACCATGTAGCTGCACGGGTATCGCAGCAGCCGCTTCTTGAGATCGAACTGACGCAGCGATCGGCCCATTCTGTCACACGGTCCGAGGCTCGAAAACGTTTCCGTGAATCCTGACGAACCGATAACTGGTTGGATCAGCGGCTGTTCATCCACCAGCAGCAAGTAATCTACCAAGGCATTGACACTCGCGACAAACTCTTGGGATCGACTCAGCGCTGGATCTAAGCCGACCGGAACCGCCGGCCTGCCTTGTCCGCCGGCAGGATGCCTGGCCTGCCACTCCAGTTGGTAGATAAGGTTGCTCAACTGCATCTGGTGATCGAAAATCAGCAGCGCGACAATGTCGCTATAGGGAGACAAGTACCGCGAAGTATCCAGTTGACCTAATAGAGAGTTGTGGTTCGGCAGACCGGTACTCATAAGCGAGTACATGACACCGTCGTTTCCAGTGGCCGCATTACCCATGTGCGGAAGCGCGGCCCGCCTTCCTGTCACATACCAACCACCCCAACGTTTCTCGAACCGACTTCGGTGGTCGGAAAACGTTTGCCCTAACAGGGGGATCGGTGTGCCGTCTGAAGCCGGAAACACACTCCGTACCACCATCTGGGCCACACGCCCGTTTGCATACATCGCATGACATCCAAGACAAGAGGTATGCTGACCCAACACCGGCCTCTGAGTAAGCGCTTGTTCCAGTGTGCAAAAGACAAGGCTGCCACCTGAGTCGGCGCCGGCAATTTCAATGAAGCCACCGGGAACCCATCCTACTACAACTGAATCGCTGAAGTAGAGCGCGCGAGGGTTCTCAGGACTGATTCTGGAGGCTTGGCCGCTGGTTTTCGAAAAGACCAGCAGTTGAGACTCAATGGGAACCCCCAGCGCCTTCAGCAGAGAACGCAAGTAGCCTTGTGGGCCCTGAAAGGTGAGGTGCAGAGTCCCGTCAAGCAGTTGCCGGTTTAGCCCATCGAGCGCGGACGCTCCGGACGGAACATTGTGCCGCGCCATGCCATTGCCCTGCGATGAAGATGCGTGATCGCCGCCTGGATCGCACCATGCGGGCATACATAGATCGATATGCATGAGAATGGCGAGGGAGAGACAGGCGCTGGAAACAGTAACCTGACGAGAAGGCATCATGTGCTTAGCAGGTCGCCTGCAAGTGAGTGCTTTGCCCAGCCTAGCTTAGTGCGGGAAACGTGCGCTTGATACTAATTGCGAATTGCATTCTAGCTACCGGCGGTTCGGCCTTTCTGAGAATGTCAGAGATTTGGCAATAAGTATCAAGTACCGGCGCCGATTTCCCGGTAAGATCGCAACTGATGATCGTCGATCATCGAGAACAATAGGAGAAAAGTGATGAAGGACAAAGATCAGATGAACGAGAACAAAATAGAGGGCGCCGTTCAGCCGACGCTCTTCAGGCGAGACTTTCTCAGCGTCGCTGCGGGCGCCGTAGGCGCCGTGAGTCTGGCAGCCCCCCTACTGCGGGCAACACCGCAGGAAACCGGAAACTCACAGTCGGGGTCGCGCGGAGCGCTCACGCGCGCACGGCTTGACATAACTCACTACATCTCTATTAGACACGTTGGCCCGTACACCGATGTCAATGCCACCTGGGCGAGGCTCTCCCAGTTCGCCATGTCACAGGGGCTCGCCGGTTCCAGCGTGATCACGTTAGCCGCGGCTTGCCCCTGCGGCGATATCAATGCGCCTATCGAGAGCGATGGGGGCACTGGCGCCACGACTGACGCAGTCGGCGGACAATCCGCGGCGGGATTGCAGTATGACGCTTGCTTGGCAGTTTCGGCCGCGGACCATGGCAGAATCAGCCAATACTTGAGTGCGGCGAAGGAGAACGTCGCGAACGTCAGGACTGGAACGGTAAACTTAGGCGACACCCTGATGGTCGTCCACCAAGGGCCATATGCGACCATCGGCGACACATATCGTAAGGCTGTCGGTGCCGGCGCGACGCTATTCTCTAGCGCCAAGGCGGATGGTCTACCGTTCGCTATCGAGGTGTATCGGAACAACCCGCTTCTGACTAAGCAGTCCGATCTCATCACCGAGATTCACTTCCCGCTCGGCTCGCAGTACTCTGCCACAGGACCGCTGTTTCACTAGTTAGCCCAGACAGGCGCGGGCCAGCTCTGTTACTTAGACAATGAGCTCGCCCGCGTCTTCGTTGCTGGGCGACCTACAATCTAACATACTCGGATCCTCATTGGTGTGACGTGGCAAGAAGCACCGCGCGTGTCCCTGCCCGACAGTCTCACCCAGGCACCGCCACAGCGCGTTCGAACCAGGCTAGTTTCATTCGGAGCGACGCCGGGCTGCTAGCTGCTTGAGCAACTTCCGGCCGCGGCTCTTCATGGCCGGCGTACCCGTTCTTGTGAGCCGTTCGATCAACGGCTGCACCTGCTGCAGCAACTGCTCATCTTGCGCGGCCAGGTCCGCCAAAGCCTGCATGCTGAAGGTCTTGACAATGCTGCTCTTGTCCTCCAGGTAGCCCATGAGAATGCCGACAGCCGCCGCTCTCTCGCCGGGCGTCAGCTTGAGTCGCGGCAGCAGTTGCGCGATGTGCCACCGTAGTTCCTTGTCTTCGAGACCGGAGACGGTTTCGAGCAGCGGCCGCTTCCATGGTTGGAGCCACTCCGGATGGGCTCGAGTCGCTTTCTCTACTGCATCCGCCGCCCTCATCCGAACCAAGCGGTCCTTGTCGAACATTCCCGAAATGAGATCCGCAAAGAGCGCGGGATTCTTCGCGACCGTGGTGACCGCATCGCCAGACCTGCCAATGGAGCGGAGATCTCCACCTTTCAGGTCCTTGAGTATGCGCTTCATCGCCTCACAGGTTGCCGGATAATGGTCTTCAGCTTTTCATCCGCCGTCCGGCCAGGCGTATTGAGATAGATCTCATGATGCTTGCCGGAGGGGTGGTAGCCGTGCTGCTGCGCGTACTGGTGCAGCTTACCGATGGTTGGACCTTCCGCCGCATATGGACCCACATGCAGAATCTGCACCGACTTGCCTTCGGTCAGCCGCTCCAGCCGCAAGCGCCCGAGCGCAGGGAGCTGCTTCTTCTTTTTCACCTCACTGAGAACTGGATCCAGTACTTGTTGGGTTACCATCGAAGGCTGTGCGATAAGAGCCGTCCAAAGCCAACCCTCTTTGTTCCCAGGAGTGAAAGGCGTATTCCCATCCGTCCACCAGAGACCCTCAAGCGGCATTACGGAGTAATCGGCGCCGCCCGACTTCTTTATCGCGAACTTCAGTGCATAGGCAACTGGAAACAGGGTTTCAATGGCCTCGCGATACTCCCCGGACGTGTTCGGATCGCCTTTGCCATCGATCATGAGGTAAGTCGTCGGCGGCACATCGACCTCGGTGGCTTCCTCCTTTGACGCACTGTAAAGGTCTTTTAGCTCTTTCTTCCAGTCAAGTTTCTTTGCAGGGGTACTCACGGTATCACTCCTTTCCGAATTAGGCACAAGTAGCCGGGGATCACTCCGCCGTTCGTCACAAGATCGGTTTCCCGAAGTTCGCCAAGGTTCAGCCCCGCCGCCGGCAAATGGCGGCCAAGCGATTCCGCCGTAATCGGTATGAAAGGCGTTTGCTGCACTCTCGAACCGCGGAGCAGCAGCGTGCCGCCTGGCTTCAAGACGCGGGCAACTTCGGTTGCGTACCGCGCGCGATCCTCTTCTGGGATGTGGTGAAAGCATCCGCGATCGGTCACCAGGTCGAACGATTCGGACTCGTACGGCAGATCTAGTACACTTCCACACTCTAAGTGAACCGCGACCTCTTCCTTCAGCGCCCTCTCCTCGGCTAACCGTAAAGCTTCCGCGCTAACGTCGACTCCTGAAGTCGCGTATCCAGCGCGTGCAAGCAGAACGCAGTCCGCGCCAGAACCGCAGCCTAGGTCGAGCGCCGCGCTGAGGATGCGTGCCGGATTGCATGCCAGAAAGTAGGCCAACTCCGGCGACCCGGCGCCGAGTTCCCACGCCGAAACGTGCCGTCCGGTGACATACCACTCGTCCCAATCGAGGATGCCGGAAAGGTTCGCCGTTGCCGGGACGTCAGGCGGCTCAAAACGATCCGTCGCCGCAGCGGCTTGCTGACAAGAGTCCTCACGCCGCACGGTCGGATAATCGATGCCCGGCCTGCCATTCCGAGACTCCGTGAAGGCATAAAAGTTGGTCCAAATTTCGTTCACTTCCGGGGTCCAGTAGGCCCTGCCAGGCGCGGAAGGTTCCGTCCAAGTGATGACTTCAACAAAGAACGGCCCGGAATAATCCTCTCCAAAGAACACCAAAGGTGGATCCTCGGTAACCAGGCCATACTTTCGCAGTGTTGGCCAATGCCGGCCCAATAAGTCTCGCAGTGCGTCCTCTCTTCCGGGTTGCACGAGGTACGTACATAAGGCAGTATATGAACTCACCGCGGCACCTGTCTTCCGGCGCCGGCGCGCCCTCCGGATGGATACGAAACCGAAGCACCGGCCCGGCTTCTCGAAGTCCGCAATTCCGCGCCGCAGCCGTATTTCCCACTGCGAGTCTTCTTCAACTTGAGCGCTACTTGGTGCATGGTGCGAGCTTCCCAGTCATCAACGGACGTTAAGCGGCCCTCGGCGCCGTTCCCGACGTCAGGAAATGAATTTCTGTTACCAGGGCCTGTGGCTTCGTAAATAGCGGGTTATTCTTGTAGACCTCGATCGTCGGAAGTCGATGCGGGTCGAATTTTAGGTCCTTCGTCGCCGCCGACCGCAATGCGTCGGTATAGGCTTCACGGATATTCTTATATGGCCCCCGGTAGAGAGTCATAACGGTCTCCTGCGGTGTCATTGTTTCCATCCGGATCCCGTTGAAATCGTCATCTTCCGACACCACCAGTTCTTGCGTCAAGTGCATGTAAGTTTCGGGACTGACGGCCAGGCAAGCGTCATACCGGATTTGATCGGGGGCAGTATGCGGCTGGCAATCGTGACAAATTCCAAATGCGGTCACCTGAGGCCCAGTAATACCGCGTTCAAAGGCGAATTGCATCAGTCTCGCCCAGGTCTCGTTGACCTCCTCATAGGGGCCGAAGTGACGAACACTGACGTAGTTCCGAAAGTTCAGGGCCGCTTCCCTGAACTCGCGCTCAGGCTGCACTTGTCGTTCTCCTCGATGTTCTCGCATCACTACGCGCGAGATCCACTTCGCCCAATAGAGTAAGTTAATTCACTCCCATCCGTCTTGATCATCCGTGCCAATTTACACAGGTGGCCCGCGTTTTCACCCGCGGCGGCAGGCTCAATGCGAGATAAACCAACGATACAGACTGCCGGTCCTACTTTAACGGGTGTAGTTCCATGTTGCGGAAGAAGACCTCCGCGCCTTCAGACTGAAACAGGATCTTGCCGCTCACCGGGAACGCATCCGTGCCTTCATTGGCCAGCTTGCCGTTTACCCACTGCTTCACGTGACCGTCCTGGTTGACCAGTTCCAACAGGTTCCACTCGCCGTGCGGCCTTTCCACTTCGCCCACCGGATCGCGAAATCCAGTCACGTCCTTCCAGGGACCTTTGCCAAACCGGTCGATCCGTAAAGCGCCGCCGGCCGGGCCTGTCACTCGCTTGCCATCCACGCCCGTCAAGGCAGCACCGTCCGTCATCCAGAAGTCGCCGGTTCCGCCTTCCACAATCTGAAACTCGACGGAGCGCGGCCAGACTTTCTGTTCGCCCTGCACGTTGTAAAGAATTCCGCTGTCGCGAGCGTGTCCTTCCCGCGGAGCGAAGGTTCCCGTGCCCCACTTGAACTCAGCACGCAGATAGTAATTCTGAAACTCACTCTTGGTAATTACGTAGCCGAATTCAGTGCCGGAGATGTGGAGCACCCCGTTCTCGACTTTGAAGACATGGTTCGGGTCGGAGTTCAACCCGGTGCTCTTCAAGTAAGTATCCAACCCACTCAGGTCAGAACCATTGAACAGAACAGTCGCCGGGCCGTACGCCGGAATGCCATCCGTGGCCGCAAACCCGTTACCGAAGGAAAACGTTCCGGCGACGGCTAACACCAAGGAAAACTTCATTTGCAGCCATTATATCGCCGGTTGCTATTTCCGGCGACGGTATAGCGCGAACTTGACCAGTGCTGTTCCACACAGCACCAAAGTCTGCTTCAGGGGTCAAAATGGAAACCTGTGGGATGGCGTGTGTGGCTGCATTACTTTCCGCACCGGACACAACCTCCAAACAGCGCGTTGGTTATTCGCAGCGAGTCGTGCGCATGGGTCGCCCACAGGCTTGAATCAGTCGCCCGGCAAGTCTTTGGGGATTAATCTCCCGCAACCGACTCTATAGCGTCTGACGATGTCCGGTTTCATCGAAAATCCTCCAGTAGACCCGCTCGTACGCCTCCACCATCTTTTCGACAGAGAAGCACTGCTCGACGCGCCGCCGGCAGGCCGCGCGATCGATTTGCGAAACGCGCTCTAGTGCTCGCACCGCCTCCTGGACGTTATGGACAAGAAAACCCGTTTGCCCATCCTCGATGACCTCGCGGCAGGACCCGAGATCCATGGCGATTACCGGTACGCCCGCGGCATTGGCCTCTGCCAGAACGAGTCCGAAGCGCTCGGGAATCGTGTTCAGATGCAGCAACACGCGGGCGCTTGCAAACAATTCGTTCTTGCCCGCAACGTCCACCGGCCCAACGTAGCGGATCTGCCGGCCGAGATGAGGAGCAACCTGATTCTCAAAATAATTCTGGTCCTGGATAATGCCTGCGATGAGCAGCGGCAATCCGCTGAGACGAGCAACCTCGATCGCCAGGTGCACTCCCTTGTCCGGGTGAATCCGGCCCAGGAAAATCAGATGGTCCCCGCCGCTCTCCTGCAGCGGGTACAACGAGAGATCGATCCCGTTGTAGACCGTCGCCACGTAATTCAGGCCTGGGGCGCGATCGGAGTTACTGATGGAAACAAAATACCCGTCGCGATATTTCTCATAAACCGGCATGATTTGAGGCGAGGAGAACCCGTGGATGGTGGTCAACACCGGCGTCTTCACCAGCCGGGAGTAAGACAGAGCCATGAAATCGTAGTGGCTGTGGATGAGATCGAACTCGGCAGCGTGTTCGAAGGCTTCGGAGATGTGCAGGTACTCGGCGATTTTTGGATCGATGCTGCGATCCTCTTCATACCCGCGTTCGACTACCGCGTGCAGGCGCGCCCGGGTAATCGAATCTCCGGTGGCGAACAGCGTGACATCCCAGCCGCGCGAGACCAGGCCCTCGGTGATGTTGCTGGCCACTGTCTCCCACGCTCCGTATTGACGTGGCGGGGTTCGCCAGGCGACCGGCGAGAGGACGGCCACTCTTTTATTCCGCATGCATGGCGGCCAGCACTTCGGCGAGCGGAACGGTAGCGAAACCCGTGGCGTGATCCGCCAGACCGTAAGGAATGATCAGTTCATCCCGATGCACAAGCGCGCCGCAGGTGTAGACGACGTTCGGCACATATCCTTCGCGCTCATTCTCGTTCGGCTTGAGCAAGGGCTCTGGCAGACGGCCAATCACTTTGCTGGGATCGTTGCGATCGAGCAAGAACGCGCCGATCGAGTATTGCCGCATCGGCCCGACGCCGTGGCTGAGCACCAGCCAGCCGGCATCTGTTTCAATCGGCGATCCGCAGTTGCCCAATTGGACCAGTTCCCAGGGAAACATGGGCTTGAGCAGCACTTTGTGCTCATTCCAAAAGTGCACGTTGTCTGAAAACATAAGAAAGATGTTTTCGTTATCCTGCCGGGAGAGCATGGCAAAGAGGCCGTTGATTTTCCTGGGGAAGAGCGCCATGCCTTTGTTCTGCGCGGCCGGACCATTCAGCGTTCTGAATCGAAAAAGGACAAAGTCGGACGTCTCCACCAGTTCCGGCACCACCAGCTTGCCGTCATAGGCGGTGAAGGTTGCATAGTAGGTGTAAGCGCCGTCTTCATTCTGAAAACACACAAAGCGAGCATCTTCAATCCCGTTGCGCTGCGAGGGAGTGGCTGGAAACAGGATGCGCTCAGAGAGCTGCTGCTCGGGCAGAAACTGGACCTCGTAGTTGGACCGCGCCAGCATCCAGATCCCCTGCGCTTCGGCCTGATCCTCGCGCGACATCCCATCTGGCAGGCGGAACTGTTCCGCCTGCAGACTGGCGCGCAGTTCTTCCAGAGAAAACGCCTCTCCCAGTTTGTTCATGACCCGGTGGGTAAAATCGCGAGTGAGACCGAGTTCACCGAGTTTCCGCGCAAACAAGCCTTTCTCATAGTTCGGGTTGGGAATTTGGCGCGGCTCGGTAAGAAAGCCCCCAGGGGTACAAACCTCGATCCGATGATCGGGATGGATGATCCCGCTGCGGAACGTGATAGAAGAGACGTGCCCTTCCCCGGTCGCGCGCAAGCTGAGAATGAACCGCAGTTCGCCGGGTTCCAGCCCGCTTTGATCGGGATGCGGAACGATCGAGGGATTAAATAGAGCGGCCGATTCGAGCGAGTATTCGGCCAGGAAATAGGACCCGATCAAAAGCCGCCTCTGCGCAGAGATCTCCTGGCCGGCCGGCGCCAGCTCGTGGACTTGTTCAAAGCGTTCCAGAAAGGTCTTACAGATCTCCCGGTGGCGTTGCGAAAATTCCGCGGCGATTCTGTCCAGGAGTGGACCGACCTGATCTTCTGGAATCGACATCACTCGGGCGACGATCCCGCTCACCCGTTCCGCGTCCCCTGGACTGAAGGGCCGCAGCAGTACGCGGGATTGGTCCGGCTGCAGGATCGTGGCGGTCCGCTTCAAATGTATTGGCATTAATCTCCGGCGGCGATGGGCGCATTGAAACTCGTCAGTATGTTTTGTGCCAAGCGCATTTCCGCCAGCGAGAGCAGAAAAGCCAGAGTCGATTCCGCTCCCTGATTCCCGTTCACCCGGTCTACATGCAAGCCGTCCCGGCAACCGCCCGTCACGGGAGAGTACAGCTCCAAACCCAGATCGTTCCACCCGATGAACCAGTCAAAAGCCCGTTGAGCGTGTTCGTACCATTGGAGGTCCGATGTGGCGCGATAGGCTTCCAGACAAGCCGAGACCGTTGCCTGCGCCTCAATGGGCTGCTGGTCGAAATTGGCGCGCGTACCCCCCTTGCGGTAGAATCCATTGCTGCCAATGGGCCGAAAATGGCCTTTCTCGGAGGTTTGCAAAGCCGTGAGCCAGCGCAGGGCATGTAAGCCGCATTCAAACACCATGGGGTTTCCCGTCGCTCGTCCGCTTAGGATCAAGGCGTGCGCCAGCTTGGCATTATCGTAGGAGAGTTCTTCTTCAAACCAACACCAATCCGAGTGTGCATGAGCGCGAAAGAGATCCATCAGCCGGGTAGTGAGGATTTCTCTTGTTTGGTTGACCACACTGTCGCCGCTAAGCCGCCGCAGATATTCGTGAATGCCCATCAGTCCGAACGCCCAGGCCCGCGGCGAAGTGAATTCTGTGAAAGCGGGCAGCGCGAGCGCGAACAGTTGCCCGGCCATCATCTGAAAGCTCCGGAACGGCGATCGTCCTACGCCTACGCCCAAGGCCCAAAGCGCCCGGCCGTGACAATCTTCAGACCCGGGGTTGTCGAGCCAGCGGCGGTCAAAGCTCAGGTGATTGTGGAAGCGCTTGGTTTTGACATCGAAGGCATGGTGCAGGAAAGCGGCGCAGGTTGTGGCCAATGTCCGCGCACTTTCGGCGTCTTCTCCCAGTTCGCCCAGAAGGACCGACAAGACGAAGGCGCGCGCGTTATCGTCGGTGCAATAGCCTTCGGAAAAATTAGGAACGCTAAAGACCGCGTGTTGAAAGACGCCCGTGGAGTCAGTCATGCGGGAGAGATGATTTAACTTGATCTCCGGCAGTTCGCGTGGTTTGCGGTCCAATGTCTTAGTTGCCAAAGACTTGCGGACGAGCGGCGCCCCTTCCAGTCGCGACAGCTCGAACGAGCGCATATACTGCTGCGCAACGTTACTCCAGATCATGTCCCGGCCCATCCGATAAGCGTTCTTTCGCATGGCGTGACGGCGGTTGTCGTCGCCCAGCAAACCGATCACCTCGCGTGCGATGGCCGGCGCATCGGCGAACGGAACCAACACACCACGGTCCTCTGCCAACAATTCCGCCGCGTGCCAGTAGGGCGTGGAAACCACCGCTTTGCCGGCTCCGAAGGTGTAAGCCAGTGTGCCCGATGTGATCTGCGCCTCGTTTAGATAGGGAGTGATGTAAAGATCCGCGGCGCCAATGAACTCCTTCAGGTTTTCCAGTTCTACAAACTGGTTGTAGAAGATGACGTTTTTCTCAACTTTGTTTTTCCTGGCAAGGATTTCCAGACTAACCCGGTAGGCTTCGCCGTGTTCCCGGAGCTCATTGGGATGGGTGGCGCCCAGGACGATATAAACCACGTCGGGAAACTGCGCCAGAATATCGGGTAATGCGTTGAGTACATGTTCAATTCCCTTGTTGGGTGAAAGCAGGCCGAACGTCAGCAACACCACCCTTCCTTCCACTCCAAACTGGTCCTTGAAATAGGTAGGGTCGACGAAACCGACGTCGGGGATTCCGTGCGGGATGAGGTCGATCTTGGCGGCCGGCGCTAGGTAGATGTCCTGCAGCATGTCGCGTCCTCGTTCGGACATCACTATCAAGCGGGTGGAAAGCGAAATTAATCCTTCCATTACCCGCCGCTGGCCTTCTTGCGGGTCACGCAGCACCGTGTGGAGCGTGGTGACCACGGGCATTCTCAATTCGCGCAGCAGAGCCAGAATGTGTCCGCCCGCCGGGCCGCCAAAAATGCCGAATTCATGCTGCAGGCAGACGACATCGACGTTGCTGATATTGAGGAAGTCCGCTGCGTGCAGATAGGAGGACAGGTCCTGCTCTTCAATTTCAAACCGCACTACTTCCGGGTATTCGTAGCCGCCTTTGATGTCGTTCACCGAAACGCAGAAACATTGGCTTTGGGGATGCGCGGCGGCAACCGCCGCCAGGATATCGGAAGTAAATGTAGCGATGCCGCACTTGCGTGGCAAGTGATCGCCTAGAAATGCGATCTTGCGAACTTTGGAAGTCTCTTTCATATCAGGATGCTTGGATCCGGCGATACTCCGGTTGCCACATTGCGTCTTCCACCTGTTGAACGATGTCCGGGAGATTCACGGTAGCCAATCCTTCGGCCACGGCTGCCTCCGCCACTGCGGCCGCAATCGTAAGCGTCACGCTGCGCAAATCGTCGATATGCGGAAGAAGCGACGCGCCCTGTAAACGGACTGCAACCAGACTGGACAAGGCGTTGGACGCGGCCGCGAGCATCCCGGTACTGATCAAGCGGGCGTGCGAAACAATCGCGCCCAGGCCCAGGCCGGGATAAAGCATCGCGTTATTTGTCTGACCGATGACGTGCGTGATTCCCTTGTGTGTAACGGGCGTGAATGGACTGGCCGTGGCGATCAACGCTCGTCCGCCGGTCCAGGCGATCAGGTCGGCCGGCGTGGCTTCGGCGACTGAAGGGGGACTCGAGAGCGGGAAAATTATAGGCCGGTCAGTGTGCCGCGCCATGTCTCGAACCATGGCCTCGGTGAAGGCGTTTCCAGCACCCGAAGTGCCGATCAAAATCGTAGGCCGCACCTGACGAATCACCTCACCGAGACCGATGGCGTTAGCGGGTCCGTCGCGCTTCCAGCTTCTTACATCAGCCGCTGGACGGGCATAGTCTGAGTCGCTCAAAGCGCTGGTGCGCAGCCCGTCACTGGTGCGCAAACCGTCACTTGTGCGCAACCCGTCACGTGTGAGCAAACCATCGAGGTCCACGCACCAAAATCGCTGTGTGGCGGCCTCGGCGGACAACCCGTCCTCGATCATCACATCCCGGAAAAAGTCGGCGATGCCGATGCCGGCGATGCCTGCGCCGAAAATCACGATGCGCTGGTTGCGCAGCAGAGTTCCGCAAATCCGCATGGCCGACACGGCGGCGGCTAGCGCGATAGCGCCGGTGCCCTGAAGATCGTCGTTGAAGGTGCGGATCCGGCCGCGATACTTCTCCAAAATCCGGCGCCCGTTGGCGTGGCCAAAATCTTCCCATTGGAGCAAGGCGTTGGGAAACAGCTTTACGGCGGCTTTGACGTAAGCGTCGATGAACGCGTCGTAGCGTTCGCCGCGAATCCGTCCATGGCGGTTCCCCGGGTACATCGGATCGGCCAGCAGGCTTTCCCGGTTAGTGCCGACGTCCAGCATCACGGGAATCACGCGCGTCGGATCAATTCCGCCTGCCGCGGTGTATATCGCCAGCTTTCCGATGGAGACCTCAATTCCGCCCACGCCCCAATCGCCGATGCCAAAGATCCGTTCGGCGTCCGTAGCCAGGATCAGGTCGATATCGCCGGGAGCAGCGCCGAGATTTCGAAACGCCTGCTCGATCGCTTCGGGATGATCGATGGAAAGATAAACTCCTCGGGGACGCCGGCACTCGTGGTGGTATTGTTCCATGGCCAGGCCGACAGTCCGGTCATTGACGATCGGAATCATCTCTCGCAAATGTTCGGAGAGCACCCGGAAGAACAGCACTTCATTGCGGTCGTGCAGCGCGGTCAGATAAATGTTCTTGCTCAACGCGTCTGGCAACCGCTGGTACTGGAGATAGGCGCTTGCCACTTGCGCTTCCAGCGTGCTGATGACGGGTGGAAGAAGGCCCGTTAGGCCCAGGGCCTCCCGTTCCTCGGCAGTGAAGGCCGTGCCTTTGTTTAACAGCGGAGTGGTGAGCACTGACATGCCGCGCGCCTTGGTCTCATAAGAGCCAAGGACAGCCCGGCGGCTTTTGCTCAGCGGCGGCTCGAATAGTGGCACAACTCGTTGTCGTTTCACGCGGACTACCTCACAGAGCGGACTTTTGCAGAACTTTGACCGCCTGCCCAGGGTTCCGGGTGAGCGCTGCAGACTGCGAGCACAATGTTGCCGTCAGGCATTTCTACCGCCAGAAGCATTTGTAGGTCCGTTGTACTTTGGAGCAGTTTGCCCGCGAATCGAGCCACCGTGCTTTGGCGGAACTCCGAACAAATGCGGGCTCGATTCCAGAGTTGACGGCGTAAGGTCAGAGTGACCAAATAAGGTCATTCGCATTTCCCGAGGTACAGTTTGGCTACTGAGAGTCGAGGTACTCCGGCGGCACATCGTCCTCCGGGACTTCTCGCGTGTGAACCTCGGCCACATCCGCGTCGGGCGCATTTTCCACGCCGCTGATGGCCTCAGCCTCGAAGAACTGCCCTTCTTCGATCAACTCTTCTACGCTTTCTGAGCCGGCTTCCGCGACATTCGACAATCCCTGGGTATCCCCGGATTGCCCGGCAGAGTCGGGGCCCAAACCCCTCTTATAACCTTGCATGCCGCTCACTTCCGAACATCCCTGCTCGAGCCCATGACGCCAGCCCGCAATTGCTGTGCGGCGAGGAACCAGTCCTGCTCGGGTGATCCCAGCGGGGCGCCTCTGGCCTGCCAGAGTTGGTGAGCCAGTAGCGCGATATCTTCATGCCCAAAGACAACGATGCCGTGTTCGTTCACTTCGCGAGAAAATAGTTCCCTAGACTGATGAGCCTGTTGAGAGTGTTCCAAGGCTCGCCTGCTGTGTTCATGCGCGGTTTGCCGATCCTGTTTCTCATGAGCCTCCGCCGCGCTCCGGTGAGCGTGGGCGGCAACGTCATGCAACTCCGCGGCGCGTTGGTGATTTTCGTAGTGCGATCCGTTGTTGTAGCGAGTTGACATTTTTAGAGACTCTCGATCCGGCCTGACTTGTTGTGCGCCTCTTCGGCCAGTTGATACGCTCGATTGGCATACTCCAGTGCTCGTTGCTCGTGCCATTTGCCGGTCTCGTTATCGCCTTTTTCGTTATGTTCAGAGGCAGTGCGGTGGGATTGTGCCGCAAGTTCATGCTGCTTGGCGGCTTCTCGGTGTAGCTGGTGCATAACCTACGCGAGAGCACGCATTGGGCCGTGTCTGGAGTCACCTTTCGATCTGGCTGCCGTCCGCTGTCGCCTGGCAGCCTATACAGTAGGAAGTCCAGGGAACCGCCGCTAGACGCTTCGCACTGATGGTGTCTTGGCATCCACCACAGATTCCAAACTCACCGCTATCCATGTTGCGAAGTGCGGCTCGCACTTCACGCAAGCGGCTAAACTTTCGCTCCAGATTGTTCATTGCGCTGTCGCGATCGTTGGCATTTTGAATTCGGTCCAGTTCATCCGAGCTAGTCTCGATCGCCAGGGCCTCGCGGTTTCCAATTCCGTCTCCTAGTTCAGCCATTTTGTTCTCCAAGGCGAGCCGGAATCTCTTCAGTTCGGTTTGTGTCATACTCCGCGGCTATTGCACGTTCAGAGCCGCGCTTCGGTCTCCAACATGCATAGTAACCATTGAAGGTCAGGACGAATTTTCCAAGGAGAACAAATGAAAGCGAGCACAACGGATCAGATCAAAGGCGCTTATCACAAGCTGAAAGGCAAAGCCAAAGAGAAGGCCGGACAGATTACCAACAACCCCAACCTTGAAGCCGAAGGCCAAGGCGAGAATGTCGCCGGCAAGATTCAAAAGAAAGTCGGCCAGATTGAAGCCGTGATCGAAAAGTAACTCTACCGCTCTAGGGAAGGCAAACCAACAAATGTTGATACTACTTATCGTCTTGTTACTGTTTTTTGGAGGCGGCGGAGGATACTATGGCCATAGCCGCTGGGGCACCGGCGGCGGCGCTGGGATCGGACTAGGCACCATTCTAGTGATTTTGCTAATAGCTTACGTGCTGGGGGTATTCCGCTAGAACGCTAGTCCAGCGGCTGCTCACACTGCGAGAAGCGCATCGGGCAATCCGATGAGTTTCTGAATCCACGGGACAATCCGCCGGGCTGGCGGCCAGATCGAGAATGGCCCGGATTCGAACCATCAGGCGGATCCTCGACAGGAGCTATCCCAAAAGGCCGGACGCGGGGCGCACGCCTCACTATCGTTTCGACCTGCACAGACTGCCCCCCGCCAAGACCTGCCTGGGAGACGACTCCAGCTGCCGGGCTCTACGTTCGATGACCCGACACGGGACTGTGTTGCCAGCGGCGATCGGGCCAAGTGGGCTGATCGGTCTCGTCCATCGGGCGATTACGGTTACGGTGGCCACCACGACCATTGCCACAACCGGCGCAAGCAAAGAAATGCAGCGTAACGGAAACGGAAGTCCTCCGGCTTTCCGCTTTGCTTTTGGGCTGGTGGACACGACGGGATTCGTTTCAGCAGCGAGCGCCATGGTTTTCGACAAAAATCGTTCGACTCTGCGTTTCGACTCGGCTATGACGAGCTGGGACAGCCGGCTAGCGA
>DATFZA010000303.1:0-5074 GCA_035314765.1 Bryobacteraceae bacterium | reverse complement strand
GCTACGTATTTGCCGTCGGCCGCGACGCCGGCGACTTCATACCACCGGCCCCACGCGAACACCCGATGTCCAATGGGACTGCGACCCGCAAAAAAGCGCTCGGCGAACGTGTGGTTGACGATCATCACAGGCTTGCGATTTTCATCGTCATGCCCGGTGAAATCGCGGCCTTCGATAATCGGAATTTTCATCAAGTTGAGGAAGCCGGGGCCGACCAGGTTGCGATAAACGTTCATATTCTCGGCCGGGCCGGGAACGTAGCCTTCCACGCTGAGACCTTCCCAGGGTGTGCCTGTGAACCAGAGCGGGACAGCCTCCGCCCAGGAAACACTGACGATACCGGGCTGGGAGGCCAGCCGCTCCTGCAAGCGATCGAAAAACTGCGACCGGCCCAGTCCGGGGGCGTAGCCGGCCGACGACAGTTCGAGATGGGAAACCAGCACATTGCGCGGATCGAAGCCGGGGTTGATCTCTCGCGCCATTTCAAAGCTCTTGGTGAATAAGCCCGCCCCAATGACGGCCACCAGCGCCAGCGCCACTTCCGAGACCACCAACAGACCGCGAGCGTGCTCGGATCGCGTGCTTCCTCCTCCACTCCGGCCGCCTTCTTTCAGGGCTTCATTCAAGCTGGCACGCCCGCTGTAGAGCGCCGGCGCGATGCCCGAGATCAAACAAGCCGCCATGCAGAGAATCACTCCGAAAGCGAGAATCTCACCGTTCAAGGGAAAGTCGAGTGAAACTGGCAGCCCCGCGCCGCGCGGCATTAGATATCCCATGGACGCGCTCATCCAGGTGGAAAGATAGGCGCCAGCTACGCCGCCCAGCACCGCTAAAATCAGACTCTCACTGAAGAGTTGGCGCGCCAGACGCCTACGGCCGGCGCCCATCGCCATGCGTACGCTAAACTCTTTGCTCCGCGCGATAGAGCGCGCCAGAAGGAGATTGGCGACGTTGGCGCAAACAATCAAAAAAACGAGACCGCAAGCCGCCATAAGAATCGTCAACGGGCCCCCCAAGATGGTCTGGCCACCGAAATGTCCCTTGCGGATGGGCAACACCGTTGCGCCGATACCGGCGTCGGCATGCGGGTTCGATTGCGCCAATTGGCGCGCCAGAGAGGAGCATTCCGCGCGGGCCTGCGCAGTGGTTACGCCGGGTTTCAGACGCGCCAGGAGCATAAAGAAGCGCATCCGACGTTCATCCAGCACTTTTTCCGGCAGAGTGTTGAGCCGGGCGCCCATGGTGGCCGGTATCCAGATCGAGAAAGTCAAACCGGGCGTGCTGCCATGGAAACCCGCTGGAGTGACTCCGATGACCGTCAATTGGTGGCGATTCAACACAATGGTTTTGCCGATAACGCCGGGATCGGCATGAAAGCGGCTCTTCCAGAGGCCGTTGGAGACAATTGCCACGGGGCAGGAGTCCTGGTTGTCGCCGCACTCTTGCGGCGAAAACATTCTACCCAGTGCCGGCTTCACGCCCAACACATTGAAGTAGTTGGAAGAGACCAACTCGCCCCAGATGCGGTCGGCGTGGTCGCCTTCTCCGTAGTTCAGCGTCACTTGGCTGGCGGCGGTAAGCCCGGAAAGCAACTGCAAGTGATCGCGGTAATCGAGGAAGTCGCGCCAGGATGTGTTGAGCGCTTGGCCATCCGGAGCCACGGACTCAAATACACGCAGTTCTCCGCCGTTGGTGACCGCCGGGATGGGCCGAAGTAGGATCATGTCGACCCAACTGAAGACTGTGCTGTTGATGGAAATACCGACAGCCAGCGTCAGCACCGCGACTGCGGTGAAACCCGGATTCCGCAGCGCCATACGAAGCCCGTAGCGCAGGTCCTGGAGGAAAGTGAACACGATACCTTGATTCAAGCAATCGCCGTGCCATCGCTAGCCGCTCGCATTTGGCTAATGCGCGGGCTGAAGACCGTCCGATAACGGAACGCGGCGGGCGGAAATGAACGGGATAATGTGAATATGTCTATTCGTCCTGTCAAGCGATTGATCAAAGCCAAGCCGACGATCGAGGGCGCGGGAGTGCATCTGCGCCGCGCCTTCGGTTTCGGCAACACCTCCGATTTTGACCCGTTCCTGCTGCTCGACGATTTCCGCAACGATGTTCCCGCCGATTATCTAGCCGGGTTTCCCTGGCACCCGCACCGCGGAATCGAGACCATCACCTACGTTCTGGCTGGCACCGTGGAACATGGCGATAGCATGGGCAACCGGGGCGCCATTGCCGCGGGCGACGTCCAGTGGATGACGGCGGGGCGGGGAATTATTCATCAGGAGATGCCCAAAGGCGACGCCGAGGGCCGTATGCACGGCTTCCAACTGTGGGCCAATCTGCCGTCGGCTCTGAAAATGACCGCTCCGCGCTATCAAGAGGTCAAGGCGCAGGAAATCCCGCTCATCACCGATGACGATGGCACGGGCGTTCGCATCGTGTGCGGAAACTTTTGGGGCAAGACCGGCCCGGTGGACGGCATAGCCGCTGAGCCGGTTTATCTCGACGTTTCCGTTCCTCCCGGCCGACGAAAAACTCTGCCAGTAGAGACCACTCGCCACGCCTTCGCTTATGTTTTTG
This sequence comes from Bryobacteraceae bacterium, assembly GCA_035314765.1. Classification (GTDB taxonomy): domain Bacteria; phylum Acidobacteriota; class Terriglobia; order Bryobacterales; family Bryobacteraceae; genus DATFZA01. The sequence continues at coordinate 2,488 of DATFZA010000303.1, read as the reverse complement.
CGGGCTCGGGAAAGTTCTGCAATGCGTCCGGTCCGCTGGCCGTGCCGACGGAAAGCGTTGGGTGGGCGGACAAGACGCCGCCGTCGGAAGCGGAAAACCGGTCGCTGGTCCTGTTTGACCGCGGTGACGAAGTGACCGTGCAGGCGGGAGTGGACGGCGTCCGGTTCCTGTTGGTCTCCGGCAAGCCGTTGGAGGAACCGGTCGCCTGGTACGGGCCCATCGTCATGAACACGCAGGAGCAGTTGCGGCAAGCGTTTGATGAACTCGATCAGGGCACATTTCTAAAGACGGCGTGAGAGCGTGTGAGGCGCAGCTCCCTGCTTTCGGCCTTCGAGAGCAGCCGCAAGATCGGTGAGACCACCCAGAATCCGAGCTTCGTCAAACGCCGCAAATCCGAGTAGAAGACCGCGAACGTCGGCGCGGCCCAAGGTGAAACGGTGCAGCCCCATGGTTTCCACATCGTGCGCGGAGGCCGCGGTCTCGGCTTCCTGCGATGTCATTCCGTTTTTCAGGAAACCCATGGTATAAAGGCCGGCATGAATTCGCGCTATTTCGAGCAAGCCCCCAAGGTATTTTTGTCCTCCATCGAGAAGAGCCGCCAATCTTCCGCCGTAAAGCTCGCGCATCCGCCGGATGTGACGCCCCAGGTGCCCCTCGACGATAAAGTCACACATAACGGCCTGATCGAGACCCGTGCCATGGAGGTCGGCTCCATAACGAAAAGCCAGGAAGCGCTCGACCAGCGCGTGCGGCAATACTGCATAACCCATGCGGAGTGAAGGAAACAAGAGCTTGTTGAAAGTACCGAGCAAGATCACGCTGCCGTGCCGGTCGAGACCCTGCAGCGCGGGCACTGGCCGTCCCTCAAAGCGATATTCGCTGTCGTAGTCGTCCTCTATGATAAAAGCGCCGGTTTCCGAAGCCCACGCGAGAAGTTCGACACGCCGCTCTATCGACATAGTTGTCCCCAGCGGAAATTGGTGGGCTGGGGTGACATAAGCGCATTTGACCCGGCCTGAGTATCTTTGCCCCTCCTTTACCGAGAGGCCTTGTTCGTCAACCGGGACCGGAATTATTTTCGCGGCCGCGTTGCCAAACGCCATGGCGGCGCCGAAGTATCCGGGATCCTCCATCCAGACGGCATCGCCGGGTTTCAGCAGGAGGCGAGCCAGCAGATCGAGTCCTTGTTGGACTCCGGACGTGACGACCACTTGATCCGCGGAACATTTCACGCCACGCGTGGAAGCGAGATAACCGGCGATGGCGTCGCGTAACGGTCCATACCCGGCCGGGTGCCCTCCCACCAGCAACGAGGAAGATAGTCTGCGCATCCGGCGGCCGGCGACCCGCGCCCAGACCTTCGCCGGAAACTCCTTGGTATCCGGTTCGCGAATCCGGAATGGCCGCGCTACGCGAGGAAACTGCAATCCAATTAAAGGCGCCGGAGGGCTCGGCCCATCCGCCCTCAATTGCCTGGGTTGAGACGGATGCTCCGGCAGAACTTCATTCACCCACGTGCCCGACCCAACTTGGCATTGCAAGTAGCCGTCTAACAGCAGTTGTTCGAAGACAGTGACTGCGGTTCCGCGCGATACTCCATACTGTCTGGCAAAATCCCGCGTGGCTGGCAAGCGTGTACCCGGCCGAAGGCGGCCTTCGAGGATGGCGTGTCTCAACTCTTCATGCAGCCAGCGCGTTAGCGTCGCATCGCTGGGGCGATCGTTTAGGGTGAGTTCAAACGAACTGACGTCTTTGGACATGCTGTCGATTGGTCTAAATGCCTGGCGCAATATGGTTCTTCCCATCGTACCAATCAAGTTCTATGATCAACAGGGACCGTGATCCCAGCGAAACCCGGCTGGCGAGAAGCGGGCGCGTTGTGAGAGCATTTCGTTTTGAAAAAATCGGTCCGCTCGGCCGGTTATTGTTCGCCGTCTCGATCGCCGCGCTGGGCGCGGAGCATCTGATTTGGGCTGGTTTCGGGGATCCGCACTCGCCCTTGGTCCGCGACTTCGCCTTTACGCCCATCATCCCCTTTCTGCCTTTGCTTCCCATCCTGGTGTACCTGACAGGCTTGGCCTTGCTACTGGCGGGCGTATGCATCGCAATCAATCAGCGGCCGCGGCTGGCATCCGTCTTTCTGGGCGTCTTTTTCCTTGTGTGTGTGCTGGTTCTCGATTTACCAAGGGTCATTGCCGCTCCTCTGGACATCAGCGTGCGAACCGGATTCTTCGAGACTTTGGCGCTTGGCGCCTCGGCGTTGACTCTGGCTGGGCTGTTGCCGGCCGAGCCAGGCGATCTCTTCTTACGAAGTGCGGCTCTGCGCCGGCTTACCCAATTGGGTCCCGTGCTGTTCGCGATCTCCAGCATCGTGTTCGGCATTGACCATTTCCTGATCCTCAAGGGGATTGCTGGCCTGGTGCCGGGCTGGATTCCCGGACCTCTGTTTTGGGCGTATTTCACGGGCGCCGGCTTTGTCGCCGCTGGT
>DATFZA010000302.1:0-4209 GCA_035314765.1 Bryobacteraceae bacterium | reverse complement strand
GACCAAGGAGCTATCTCCGGCTCTGCATGGTATGGTTCCTGGTATGGCGACGGTGAAGGTAACTATCACGCTGGAGGACGATCAAGTGGAAGCAATTCGCGCACTGGTCGCAGCCGGACGGGCGGCCAGCGTCTCCGGGTTCGTGAAGCATGCCGTTGGAGTCGCTCTCTTCGATGCGGCGGGGTGGAAGGAGATGCTCGCAGACGGGCTGCGGCAAACGGGTGGTCCGCTAACGAAAAAGGAACGCGCGTGGGCCGACGCTCTGCTCGGGGCCAAGGGGCAAAAGAAGCCAACCAAGAAAGGGAAGGCCGCTTGAGCGGCATCACTTTCGACGCTGGCGGGTTGATCGCGCTGGACCGGAATGACCGGCGGGTGCTGGCGCTGCTGGTGCGCGCCACAGAACGTGGCATGCGGGTCACTATTCCCGCGACGGCGCTGGCCCAGGCCATTCGGAACCCGGCCCGGCAGGCGCGGCTGTCCCGGCTCATTCGGCAGAGCGGCACGGACTTGGTTGCGCTCAACGGACCGGACGCGACGGCCGTGGGGCTGCTGTTGGCGCGGAGTGGGACCGCTGACGTTGTGGATGCTCATGTGGTCATTTGTGCGCAGAGGGCCGGACAGGCCGTGGTCACCAGCGACGCCGGCGATCTGAGGCGTATCGCTCCGGAGCTGCGGTTGGTGGTGGTGTGAATGGGGGCGACCAGGGGGTCGGCCCCACAGGCTTTGATCAAGTAGCGCCTTCCGTCTTGCCCGAACGTCAGTGCGGGGATGGGCGCTCGATCCCCTCACTGACGTTCGGGGCTAGCCTGATCGCGGAGAGTTCGGCTAGCATCAGGTGGCCGCAGATCTGATTCATGGCGGCGATTTGGGTTACGAACTGTTTGGCGTCGAGGTAGTCGAGGCGGGCCTTGGTGGACCAATAGGCGGTCATGGAGCCCATGGTGGAAGCGCCGGGCACACCGATTCGGCGGGCGATGCCGCCCAGACCGTACCACGGGCCTTGCTCGCCGCCGTGGATGCCCTTGCGGCCGGGGCATTGGACCTGGACGCGGCGCAGGCCGTTGTCTTTGACGGCCTTTATGGCAAGGTCGACCAGGTTCTGGTTGTTGGTGATCCAGACGGACGACATTTCGGGCAGGCCGGTGCGGTGGTACGGCTGGCCGCCGCCTTCGGCGACCTGAGTCTGGCCGAGGTGCTCGATGCCCATGGCGGCGATTACTTTCTGGTAGAGGCCGGGATGGCTGGCGGCATAGTCTTGGGCGGCGAAGGCGCGTTCGGCGCCGGGCATGTAGTGGCGGCAATCGTAGAAGACCATGAGCGTGCGAGGGCGTTCGGCCTTGGGGATGCGCGAAAAGTACTTGATCATGGATAGGATGCCGAGCGCGCCATTCTCCTGCGAAATGGACGGGCCATCGGTATGGGTGATCAGCAGCACCTGCTGGTCGTCCGGCGTACTGTAGTCTTTGCCAGGAAGGTAGCCGAAGAGTTGATAAGCTTCGGCCTGCTCGGTTTGCGAGATGAGGCGGAGAGTTGCGGCCTTGCCGGCGGCCTGGATCAGTTGTGCGCCGGTCTCTTGATCCACGTAGAGAGACGGCATGTCGTGCAGCGCCGGAACACCGAAGGTGTAAACGCCGGACAGCGCGTCGTAGGACAGAGGCATCACGATCACGGCGCCGATGGCGCCGGCTTTGATCAGGACTAGTTGGGCATTGCCCAGACCCATGATGGGAAATGGGCTGAGCGGACCTTCTTCGCTGCGCGGGACAAGAGGATTGGGAAATGTTTCGGGGTTGGAAAGGAACTCGTAGTCGCCGGTCGAGCGGCTGCCGCCTGCGCCGCGTTCTTTGACGACCAGGGCGATCTTGCCGCGGAGAGCTTCGGCGGACATGCCCTCTTGGTAGACCACCAGTTCGCCGGTCACGCCGGCGGCGGGCGTGCATCCGGAATTGCATCCGTAGCTAGAAACCTTGATTTTCTTGCCTTCGAGGTGCAAGGACCAATTGGAATCGTCGGGGAATTCGGTGGTGTGCCAGCGGGTGAAGGGGAACGGGTTACGGAAAATGTCCACGACGCCAGCGGAGCGGAGTTCTTTTTCGAGCAGCTCCAGATAGTTCTTCCAGGACGGACTGCCGGACATGGTGGGACCGCCCTTGGAATCCTTGATCACGTGGAGCGCATGTACCTCGCGCTCGGCGATCAGGTATTTTGGGTTGACTTTGGTGAGGCTCGGATTCGCGGTGATGTTAGACGTTGCGGAATGGAGCGTGACTCCGGGCGCCAACGTAACCGCCGCGCCGAGCCCGCGAATAAACGTTCTGCGTTTCATAAACCTATCCTTTCAACTGGGCGGCGGGCAGGCCATCCATCTTGTGGATCACTTTAGCAAATACCTCGATCTGGCTGTGCATCAGCTCGGGGCTTAGCTTTTCAACATCCATCGGGAGGACCCGCCAGGGTTGCGGCGCTGGCATATGGAGTGAGAGATAGGGCCGGCGCCGAAGCGGCTAACTGCATTAACTGACGGCGTGAAAGATGTCTTATTTTTCCCATAGTTCATTGCTTTTGCGAAGCGCTGACTTCCGAGGGGCAGAATTCTTCCAATATGTCTTCGGTGTTTTCTCCGAGCCGGGGTGGATGCTTATATTGCGTCGATCGCCCTTCGAACCGCATCGGGTTTGCGACCATTCGCAGAGGGCCGAGTTGAGGATGCTCTATGGTGACCACAGCTTCGCGGTCCAGCACTTGCGGATGGTCGAAAGCTTGCGCGACCGAGAGCAGGGGGCCGCTGGGAATGTGGTGGCGGTCGAAGATCTCCAGCCACTCGGCGGCGTCTTTTTGCATTGTCACGCGTTCGATGCCGGCCATCAGCTCCGCGCGGTTTTCGTGGCGGGCCTGGTTGATGGAGTAGCGCTCATCCTCCCGCCAGTGGGGCTGGCCGAGGGCGGCGCAGAAGCGCTTCCAGATCCGGTTGTTGGGGACGGCCACGGCGATCGGAGCGTCACGGCATTTCAACACCTGGTAAGGAACGATGCTGGAATGGATGGGGCCGTTGGGTATGGAGTCCTGCTTCGCGGTGAGCGCCGAGGAGGACAGGTTGGGCATGGAGGCGAGAAGGGCTTCCAACAAAGAGACCTCAATATGGTTTCCTTGGCCGGTGGTCTGCCTTTCGAGCAGCGCGGCGAGGATAGCCTGGCTGGCGAACTGTCCAGCGAGAATGTCGGCTATGGGGAAACAGGTCTTGACGGGGTCGGCGACACCACTGGAACTGGCGCCGTTGGCCAGCAAGACGCCGGCCATGGCCTGAACAATGAGGTCGTAGCCTGGCCGCGAACGATCTGGTCCGGTAAGTCCGAAACCGGAAATAGAGGCAAATACGAGCCGTGGATTGGCGGGTTTGAGCGTTGCGTAGCCGATGCCCAGCTTTTCCATGACGCCTGGGCGGAAGTTCTGCACCAGCACGTCCGCGGCATTGGCCAGGCGGTGCAGGGCGGCGAGCCCCGGCTCCTGCTTCAGATCGAGCACGACACTTTCCTTGTTGCGGTTTAATGCAAGGAAATAAGCGCTCTCGCCGCTCACGAAAGGAGGCCCCCAATGGCGCGTTTCGTCGCCTCCCTCGGCCTCTTCCACTTTGATGACGCGGGCGCCCAAGTCGCCGAGCATCAAGGTGCAGAATGGCCCGGCGACCGCGCGGGTCAGGTCCAGAACGAGGAGGCCCTTCAGGGGGCCGGCGTCTTGTTTGTCTAAGTTCACTGCGATTGATGCTACGCCAGCCGCGGACGAAGATCAATCAGGAAAGAACATTTTCGGATGTGCGGATGCGACGCCGCTGGCGGGCGACAGTGTGTGCAGGGCGCGGAATTTTTTGGTTTGGTGGGTGGATGAAGGCGTCCCCTCCCTGACGGTCGGGGCTAGTCCAGGAGGGAGGGCGCTCGGGGCGGTTGAGGCGCCGGGTCCGGTATACGGACGCTCGGGGGCGGTTGAGGTGCCGGGTCAGGTGCCCTCATGCCGAGCGCTAGGGGACACCGCTGCGGTAGTTCTGAGCGAAGGAGTTCGGACTCGAGCCCGCAGTGTCCCCGTCTGCTCGATCTGCTCTGTCCGCTCTATCCGCTCTATCCGCTCTGTCCGCTCGATCTGCTCTGTCCGCTCTGTCCGTTCGATCTGCTCTGTCCGCTCTGTCCGTTCGATCTGCTCTATCCGCTCTGTCCGCTC
>DATFZA010000301.1:0-2818 GCA_035314765.1 Bryobacteraceae bacterium | reverse complement strand
CCAGCCTACCAGCGCGGGAAAATGTTCGCGCATGCCTTCCGCGCTCCACTCCGGCTTTTGCCCGGCAAAAATCGGGATGGCGATGACGCTGATCAGACCCCACAGCGGGATACCCAACGCCGCGGCGGTCATTAGACTGTCGGCATATGCGCGGCGGGTGGGCCGCATACTGATGGCGAACGCTGCGCCGAAGAGCGCGCCAAGCAATACCGCCAGGCCTGGCCGACCCAAAGCGAGTGTCAGCGGCACGCTGGACAACGCACCCGTGACGACTCCAAGCATTCCTCGACGAAGATACCGGTTCATGTTCTTTCCGTTTGGGATTGTGACCTAGGGCCCGGTTATTCGTTGGCACTCAAGATGAAATGGCCGATATTAAAGCAATCGTACCTGCAGACACTAGGGTTTCCTCAGCGCCGCCCGAGCAGTAATAAGGTTGCAAAGGCTTAGAGCTCGTTTTGGGCTCTTGGTTACACGCGAGCGGGAAGATTTTCTCGCGGTACGAACGCTGATACTTAGCGCTGGAGTAAGAGTAGTGCTGGCCCTATAATCATCAGCGCGATGAGAAACCATTGGGCAATTGCGCTGCTCGCCTTCGCTTTCTTCGCTACCGCTGCCTGGCCGCAGGCCCAGAGGCCGACGGGTTCCCTCATCGAGACTATTGCGGGTGCAGAGCTTTCCGGCGTGCCGGGCGCGGAGTTTAGCATTGCGTCGATCTCCGGCTTGGCAATAGACGCCCGCGGAAACACTTACTTCGGTATTCAAGCCAAAAATCGCGTGTACCGCCTGGGGGCGGACGGACTGGTCACGGTTTACGCCGGTACCGGAGTGGATGCCAAGAGTCTTGAAGGCGTTCCAGCCGTGGATTCTCCGCTGCTCAATCCCTACGCCTTGGCCGCCGATGCCGCCGGCGAGCTATACATTGCGTGCTCGCAAGGCGTCGTTCGCGTAGATGCAAGTACCGGCCTCGTTTCCACAGTGTTCGCCACGCCCTACGCGTCGCACGGGTCGTCGATTCGGATCGCGAGCGTTGAGCACCTAGCCGCGGGGACGGACGGGGAGTTGTACCTTATTGACGGCGGCGATTGGCGCGTCAAGCGGTATTCATTGGCGTCCGGCGCGGTAACCGTGCTCGCCGGGAATGGCACTTTGGGAGCGGCACAGGTTGGCGGACCTCCAATCGCGAGCGCGCTCAAGTATCCGCGAGCGTTGGCGGTTGCGGCGGATGGCACCGTGTACTTTTCTACCGCCGAGCCTGCGGTTTACCGGATTCGGCAAAGTGATGGGATTCTTGAGGCCATCGACTTTCGCCTGCCCGACTGGCAAACGCCGCTTGGCGATTACGATATCCCCAGTGGCTTGGCGCTCGATGAGCGCGGGCACTTGTACGTGGCGCAAGCAAATCGTTCGCAGATTGTTCGCGTGACGCTGAAGTCCGGGGAGGTCTCGATTTATGCCGGGACCGGTGCGCAGAAATTCAACGGAGACGACATTCCGGCGACTCGTGCCGCGCTCATGCCTCTGCTAATGACCGGGGATCCGGCAGGGAATTTAACGGTTGCGGATCACTGCTGCCGAATTCGGCGGGTGAATAACGCCACGGGGCTCCTCTCAACGATCGCCGGAAACGGATTGCCGATCGCCGATGAAGCCAGCACCGGCGCGCTGTATGCCAGGCTGTGGGACCCTACCAATGCGGTTCCCGCTCCGGACGGCAGCGTATACATCACCAGCAGCGCCAGCTATCGCGTGTTGCGGCTCACGCCCGCGGGCAATCTCGTAACGGTCGCGGGTGGGGGCGATTTCACCACTCAGGGCTCTGAGCCCGGGCTGGCGGCGCAGGTGTCTTTGTATTTCCCGCAAGGCTTGTGGGCCGATGGCAATGGCGACGTGTACTTTTCTGATTTTGGCAACAGAATCGTTCGCCGGCTCGATGCCAGAACAGGAATGGTCGAAAATTTCGCCACCACTCCGAAGAACAGCAATGCCTCCGGTTCCTCTCCCGCTGGTGCTTTGATCGCCGACGAGCATCATTTGTACATGTCGGATCCCAATGATAGCCGCGTGTGGCGCATCTCCAGACTCGATGGTTCGACGGAACCGTACCCGCGCTTCGGAACAAATATTCAGGAAGCGGATAGCCATGACGCGTCCGAAGGTTTAAAGGAACCTTGCGGCCTGGCGCTTGATGCGGAAGGGAACCTGTACATCGCCGATGCCTATTTTAGTAACAAGGACGGGCGCATTCTTCGGGTGGATGCGTCAACAGGCAGGATCACGAAGGTGCTGTCCAATCTTCGGCGACCCTCGGGCTTGGCCTTCCGATCCGCCAGCGAACTGTGTTTTTCGGAAGAGGGCGGCAACCAGGTGCGCTGCCTCGACCTCAGAGATCTTTCGGTGCGGGCGATTGCTGGCACAGGCGTCGCGGGATTCTCGGGCGATGGCGGTCCGGCGGAGTGTGCGCAGCTCAACCGTCCATCGGGCATCAGCTTTGACCGGATCGGACTTCTGTATATCGCAGATATGGGAAATCAGCGCATTCGGCGAGTGCGGCCCGCGGCGGGTGGCGGAGCACCGTGCTCGGAGGCTCCTCAGAAGTGATCCTGGAAGTGGCTGTTCACTACACGATTTAAGTAAGCGCGCGAATCGCGGACGGATTTGGCACTCGGGTTTGAGCGCGTTGACTTTTGTCTGCGCAGACCATAGCATTTTGGGTTCGGCACTGCGGAAAATTTGCCGTGTGACGGCGGGCACTGCGACCGCGCGTGCGTTGGCGCATAGATATAGATAGGTTTACAGATACTTCATGGGAGGAAGA
>DATFZA010000300.1:0-4965 GCA_035314765.1 Bryobacteraceae bacterium | reverse complement strand
CTCCACTTCCGCAAATTGAAGGCGAATTTTGGCACCTATTGGGAGCCTGACGCCGATGCGTTCGTATCGCTGGACATGTATGAAGCGTACTTGTGGTTCAAATCGCGAGGCGATGAGTGCCTCAACTGCGAGAGCATCCTGACCGACCCCGACCATCCGCTGATCATTCGCGTAAAGAAACCTGCTGGAGCGTCAGCCAGCCGCGCTTCCCGCTTCTGAGTTGCTGCAGCGTTATTCGCCCAGATAGTGCAACGCGACGTTCCTGCGGTGGGGATGGACGCGGTGTTCAAACAAATAAACGCCTTGCCAAGTACCCAGCACCATCCGTCCGTCTTGCACCGGAATAGCGAGGTGCGTCTGGGTCAGGGCGGAACGAATGTGAGAAGTCATGTCGTCGGGACCCTCCGCGGTGTGCCGGTAAAGATGCCTGTCTCCTTCGGGAACCAGGCGGCCCATGAAGTCGTTCAGATCGGCGATGACATCCGGATCGGCGTTTTCTTGAATCACTAGCGACGCCGAAGTATGGCGGCAGAACACCGTCAGCAATCCGGTGGTTGCCTGTTGAGATTGCAACCAAGCCTCGATCTGCCCAGTGAACTCATACAAGCCTTTGCCGCGCGTGCTCACCGAGATCTGGTGGACGGCGTTCTTCACTTTACTCGACGGTGACACTCTTGGCGAGGTTGCGCGGCTGATCGACATCGCAGCCGCGGCGGACGGCGATGTGATAAGCCAGCAACTGCAACGGCACGATCTCGAGCAACGGAAGGAGCAATTCGCGGGTGGAGGGGATAGGAATCACGTGATCCGCCATACCGCCGACCTCCTGCTGATCCTCCTCGCACGTAACGGCGATGACGATACCGCTGCGCGCCTTCACCTCCTGAATGTTGGAGATGGTTTTCTCATAGCGGACGCGGCTCTCTTCGCTTTCCGGATCGCGCGTGGCGAGTACGATCACGGGCAGATTTTCGTCAATCAAGGCGTTCGGGCCGTGCTTCATTTCGCCAGCCGGATAACCTTCGGCGTGAATGTAAGAGATTTCCTTGAGCTTGAGAGCGCCTTCGAGGGCAATGGGGAAATGCACGCCGCGGCCGAGATACAGAAAATCGGTTGCGCGGAACAAGCGCTTCACTAGTTCGTCGTAGATGGAATCCCGGTCGAGAATGGTCTCCAGTTTGCCGGGTACGCACATCAGTTCCTGCATCAGCGCCTTGGACTGCTCGCCCGTCAGCGTCTCCCGCGTCTGGCCCAGATACATGGCGAGCATGAATAACGCGGTCAACTGGCAACTGAAGGCCTTGGTGGAAGCGACGCCGATCTCGGGGCCGGCGTGAGTCATCAGCGTACCCGCCGCCTCGCGCGTGATCATCGATCCCACAACATTACAGATGGCCAGCGTTTTTGAGCCCTTCAGCTTGGCTTCGCGCTGGGCCGCCAAGGTGTCGGCGGTTTCGCCGGATTGCGAAATTACGACGGTGAGTACTTTTTTGTTCAGGATCGGATCGCGATAGCGGAACTCGCTGCCGTAGTCTACTTCCACCGGGATGCGGGCCAGTTTCTCGATCATGAATTTGCCAGCCAGCGCCGCATGCCAACTGGTGCCGCAGGCAACGATCTTGATGGATTCAAACTCCTTGAACTCGCGCGGCTGGATGTTCATTTCATCCAGGAAAATGCGCCCGGTTTCCTGTCCCACGCGGCCCAGCATGGTGTCGCGGACGGCGCGCGGCTGCTCAAAAATCTCTTTGAGCATAAAGTGCTTGTAGCCGCCCTTTTCGGCCTGGATGGGATCCCAGAGAACCCGCCGCACGTGGCCCTTGATCGGCTTGCCTTTGAAATCGGTGAGGTGCACGCCTTCGAGCGTGAGCGTGGCGACATCGCCGTCGTTCAAAAAGATCATGTCGCGCGTGTGGCTCAGGATCGCCGGAACGTCGGAGGCGACGAAGTATTCATTCTCACCCAGCCCGACCACGACGGGAGGCCCCAAACGCGCGGCGACGATTTTGTTCGGATCGGAACTGGCGATGACCACTAGCGCGAAGACGCCATTCAGATCGCTGACCGCGCGCCGGACCGCTTCTTCGAGGTTGCCCTCGTAATATTTCTCCACCAGGTGGGCGATGATTTCCGTGTCGGTTTCGGTAACGAACTTGTGCCCCTCGAGTTGCAACTGCTTCTTGAGCGCCAGATAGTTTTCGACGATCCCGTTATGCACCACGACGATGTCACCGGTGCAATCGCGATGCGGGTGCGCGTTCTCTTCCGTTGGCCGGCCATGCGTGGCCCAGCGGGTATGGCCGATCCCGTAAGGCCCATCGAGCGGATTGATGCGGATGGCTTCTTCGAGATTGCGGAGTTTTCCCTCGGCGCGCCGCACGGAAAGATGATTGTCGCCGTTGAGAACCGCGATGCCCGCCGAATCATAGCCGCGATATTCCAGGCGGCGCAAGCCGTCCAGAATGATGGGAACCGCTTTCTGATGACCGATGTACCCGACAATGCCACACATATAGATTCAGGATACAGTGTGAGCGCGTGCGTAAGTGATAGAAAGATCTGAGCGGGCGTTCCCCTGCACGGCTGTTGCAGGAATCCCGGGCCTGCCCAGCTATCCGCCAATGGCGTATACTAATTTCGGGTGGAATTCGTCGAAACATCGGTTTTCACACGGCAAATTACGACTCTGGTAGGTGAAGAAGAGTATCGGCAGTTTCAGTCTCAGTTAGTCGCCAACCCAGCGATGGGCCGGGTGATCCGGCATGGCGGAGGCATTCGGAAGGTTCGCCTCGCGGTTGGATCGCGAGGGAAGAGTGGGGGCGCCCGCGTGATTTACTATTGGGCGGTCCGAAAGGACCTTATCTTGCTACTCTACGCATACCCGAAGAATGTAACGGCGAATCTGACTGCGAAACAGACCGCCCAACTTGCCAAGGTTGTGAAAGAGGAGTTCCGATATGAAAGCGAAGATGTTTGAGGAGTTGTTGGGAAGCGTCCACGAAGGAGGGGCCATTTTGCGCGGCCAGAAGAAGCCATCGCGTCGCTTCGTGGTCAAGGCCGCAGGCGTGCGAGCAATCCGCGAACGTACTAACCTCTCTCAATCTGAGTTCGCGGACCTGATCGGCGTGAGCGTCCGAACGCTTCAGAACTGGGAACAGGACCGGAGGCGCCCGGCCGGACCAGCCGTCGCATTGCTCCGCATCATCGCGCAAGAGCCCAAGTTGGCCGTTCGCGCGATTCACCGGCCATGAAATCGGCGAGGGTTACGGCGCCCGGCGAACCAAGTGTGCGGATCAAACTCGAGGTCAGTTAGGTGCCTTCATGCCGGAAAGCGCTCGCCAGCCGGCTCAGGCGGTTCCTCGGTGGCAAGGTCGATAGCGCTCAGGTTTCCCAGGGATTGAAGACCGTCACGCCGAAACCGCTGAAATCGTTTACGTCCCGGGTCACGATCGTCAACCCATGTTCAATGGCAGTCGCGGCGATCAGACCATCGACGACGCCGACCTGTCTTCCTTTGCGCTGCAGCGGCGCGTAAAGCACCGCCCGCCGATCCGCAATCGACTGGTTCACGGGGAAGATACGTCCTTGGAAAGAGGGCAGCAAGATGCCTTCAACAGCGTTCCAATTCAGCACGTTTCTTTCCAGCGCCGAGCAATTCGATTCCGAGCCGGATTTCTGCCAAGGGCAAAACGCAGGTGAAGAGTGCTGCATCCGGGATAGACTGAAGCCAATTCACGACCTTGGAGTCGGGTGCCTTCCGGGAAGATTCCGAGAGAACGTTGGTGTCGAGAAGGAACGTGCTCACAGATCAACAAGCCGATGAGAATCTTTCCGTCGCGGCGGGATGTATAACTCCGAATGTGCAAACGGTGGCGACATGAGTGCTTCAACGAGGCGGGATGGGTTTCCCGCTTGAGGGGAGCCGGAGATTTCCTCCTTCTCAAGAGCATCAAGCGCCCGGCTGAGGAGTTCATCCAGGTTATTAAAATGGCCGCGCTGGATCTCCTTTTGGAGCCGTTGTTCGGTTTCAGGGTTAATTTCGATATTCATGCACGCGACTCCTATTTCGGAGCTACGCGAAACAGGCGGCAAATGCAAACACATACCGGGAGAGTTGCCCCTTGCTGCTCTCAAGTACACTGGCCGAGCGGGCGATTTCTTCCCCATGCGATTTCTTGGCGCGTTGACGAAAACGAACTGAGCATTGTTATGCTCGATGGGTGACGCCCGATCGGTGACGCTCGATGGCGATTGACGCTAGTCCAGCGCGATCTTCACTTGATCTGTGCTGGTGATCCCGTTGGCTTGCAACTGCAGTGGCACCGTGCCGGAAGGGCCGCTGGGAACCGCAAAGTTGATCTGATTCAAGCCTGGAAACTGCGGCGAGAGACCGGAGAACAGTAGGCTGGCCGATACCCCATTAACCAGAACCGTAGGCTTAATGAGAGTATTGCGTAGCATGTCGCCCGAGGCGGCTGCGTTGGCGATCGGGGAGTCTACCTGACCCATTCCGGTGGCCAAAATTGCCAGAACGTCACCGGCTTTGGCGGGATGGGAGTTGATGCCCGGGATGGCATTGATGGGCGCGGCCACGGCGCCGTCGGTATTGAAGGCAATGGCCCATCCGCCGTTATCCGGCAGGTAGAAGATGCCGGGCGCCGCGGGAACGATGTTGACAGACTGCGGGGCGGAGGCGACGTTATTGCGCGTCACGACCACTTGGGCAGTTCCGGACGTCACTCCTTCGGGGAGCGTGTTCCAGGGGATTTGCGCGTTGATTTGACCCTGCGAAACAAAATAGAGACCCGCAGGGATGTTGTTGACCGTCACGGTGACGTTGTCCGCCAGCGACATCGATAGGGGCACCGTGTCATTCTGGGTGATCTGGGACGCCAATTCCGTACCAAAAATCGAGACGGTGGAACCGACCGCGACACCCTGGTTGGTGGCGAAGCTGGCGCCATT
>DATFZA010000299.1:0-6937 GCA_035314765.1 Bryobacteraceae bacterium | reverse complement strand
CGATTCGCCTTTTTCCATCGTGAGGCGTTCCGGCTTGTACGTGAGGTTCGGGCTCGTCGTATCGAGAATCGAATAGTCGTTGCCGCGGCGCAGTTCGAGCGTGACTTCGCCGGTGATGGCGCGCGCGAGCCAGCGCTGGGCGGGCTCGCGGAGCATCAAGGCCTGGGGATCGAACCATCGGCCCTGGTAGAGCAATCGGCCGAGCCGAAGTCCGCTGATGCGGTATTGCTCGATGGTGTCTTCGTTGTGGATGCCGGTGATCAGCCGCTCATAGCCGATGAAGAATAGCGCCATGGCCGGGCCCTCGTAAATTCCACGGCTCTTGGCTTCGATGATGCGGTTCTCGATCTGGTCGGACATTCCTAAGCCATGGCGTCCGCCGATGGAGTTGGCTTCGAGAACCAGATCGACTTCGCTCGAAAAGGTCTTGCCGTTTAGCGCCACGGGAAGGCCCTGGTCGAATGTGACGCTTATTTCTTCCGGCTGCACCCTCACGTCGTCACGCCAAAAAGAAACGCCCATGATCGGGTCCACGATCTTGATGCCGTTCTTGAGGAACTCGAGATCTTTGGCTTCATGCGTCGCGCCCCAGATATTAGAGTCCGTCGAATAGGCCTTCTCCTTGCTCATTTTGTAGCCGAGGCCGGCTTTTTCGAGCAGCTCCGACATCTCTTTGCGCCCGCCCAGCTCTTCAATAAACTGCCGGTCGAGCCAGGGCTTGTAAATGCGCAGATTCGGATTGACCATCAGGCCATAGCGATAGAAGCGCTCAATATCGTTGCCTTTGTAGGTGCTGCCATCGCCCCAGATATTGACGTCGTCTTCTTTCATCGCGCCCACCAGCATGGTTCCGGTGACGGCGCGGCCGATGGGCGTGGTGTTGAAATAGGGAACGCCCGCGGTGGTGATATGAAATGCACCGCACTGTAACGCGGCGAGACCTTCGCGTACCAATTGCGTGCGGCAATCGATGAGGCGGGCTTTTTCGGCGCCGCATTCGAGCGCACGGCGCGGAATGGAATCGTAATCGGTCTCATCCGGCTGGCCGAGGTTCGCGGTGTAGCAATAAGGGATCGCGCCCTTCTGGCGCATCCAGTAAATAGCGGCGCTGGTGTCGAGTCCGCCCGAAAAGGCGATGCCGACTTTTTCACCGATCGGGAGCGATTCGAGTATCGTGCTCATGGAACCTCGATTTTGGCACAGGCCGCGGAACGCACGGCGACGACTGCCTGTGAAGCGTCGCCGTGGTAAATCATGTGGAGTCCTTGTTCTTGAATGAACCGCTCTTCTGCCGGGTAAAAGAGAACGTACGCGTCGCCCTGCAGAGGCGCCTCACCGGTGAAGCCCGCCAACTCCGGAAGCGACGCATCGTGGTTCACCTGGCGATAGAAGTTCAAGGAAGCAGAGTAATACCACTGAGTGACAAAGCGATGAACGCCGCAGTTCCGGTCGAAGTAGCGTAGGGTCCAATAGAGCTGTTTGGCGTCTGCATCGAACTTCCACTCTTCGAAGTAGCTCAATCGCAGGCAACCGAGGAAACAGATGGCGTTGAGGGTCAACAGGACGGCGCCCGACCTCCGCGCGATTGGCCCCGAACCAGCGAGCAGCGCGCCAAACAGCATCATGACTAGAGGGACAAAGAAAAGGCCAGTCCGTTGCTTGGGCAAGAGAAGGCCGAACAGATGAAACGCGAGCCAATGCAGCAGCACCGTTAGAGCCGCGATGCTGAGCAAGAGCTTGACTAGCGGAGTCCGAGCGCGGCCGACTAGCGCTAGACCCAGGACTACGGCCACCGGCCAGAGCAGGTGCGTCAGACGCTCCAACAGCGGCTTCAGCAAAGGATGGACGATATTCGGATTGAGTTCGAAGTAAGAGGAATGAATGAGGGCACGGGCGGTCTCGTAGAGCGAGTGCGAGCCGAAATAGAGCTGACCTTTCGGCCAATTCCCAAGCGTATATCCGCAAATGCAGAACACGACAGTTACGGCTGGAAGCGCGCCAGCGGCAATAACGGATAATTTATTCGTGTGCAGCCAGGCCCAAATAGAAAATGCCGCGAGCGTCACCCCGTCGGCAATGCCAAACGAGAAATTGGCGCAAAACGACAATCCCACCAAAACAGAAACGGCCAGCAGCGGCTTTTCGGCGGGCGACTCGGCAAGCAGGGTATCGACGATCACGGCCAATGCGGCCATCAAAAAGGCGAGCGCCAGGCTGTAGCCGCGCGCAGCGACCAGAAAATCGAGGACCAGCGGGTTGTAGATGAGACAGAGAAACAGCGGCAGGCTCGCCAGACGCCAACAGGCATACCAAGAAGAACCGAGGTAGATGACCGCTCCGCAAATCGCGGGCAGGCGCAGCGTCAATTCGTTGAGCCCGAACACCGCCGTCGACAGCCGCATCAAGAGGGTATTGAGAACATGATTGCCGGAACTGGGCCACCACGCCAAAGCCGGATCCGATTTGCCAGCGAAAAGCAGCCAGGAATCGGCCTCATCGATCACGACGGACTGGAGACAGGCGCGCGCGATAACCAAGCCCAAGGCAAGCAAAGCGAAGCCGGCCCAGGCAGCGCGCGACATTTACGCCAGCAGTTCCCGCAGGCCCTGGCGCAGCGCTTCCAAATCGTCCTCGTTATTGTAGAAATGCGGAGAAACCCGCAAGTAGCCCTTGCGCGCGGCCACCAGAACGCGCTTTTGCTGCAGATCGAGCGCCAACTTGGACACGTCCCGGTTCTCGAACTTCGCCGCCACAATGGGCGCGGCATCCTGATTCACCGCTGCGCCGAACTCGACGAGCAAAGCCCTGGTCCGGGTCGCCAGATCCATCACACGCTGCTCGATTGCGTCGCCGCCGATTTCGAGCACCAGATCGATGGCGGCCTCCATCGCATAGAACAGCGCGAACGCCAGCATGCCGCCCTCATACTTCTCCGCCGTGCTCACCATTTCCGGAACGCCATGGTGCAAGTGGTCGACATTGCGCCAGTCGTAATGGCTGCGCCAACCAACGATGTTCGGCGGAAGCGTTTCCCGCAACTCCGGCCGCACGTAGAGGAACGCAGCGCCGTTGGGACCGTTCAGCCATTTATAGCTGTTCACGGCGAACATATCCGGCTGTATTTCGCGGACATCGAATTTCAGCGCGCCCACGCTCTGAGTGCCGTCGACGAACAGCAACACACGGCGATCGTGCAGGAATCGCGACAACTCCTCGAGCGGCGGCCGGAAACCCGTGTTGTAGTTGACGGTGCTCAAAATCACGACGCGGGTATGATGTTGCACCATGTCGTGCAGCCGTTCCCACGGACAGGCCACCATGGTGACCCCATGGGTCTGCAGCAACGCCGGAGCGTAGAGATTGTTGGGAAACTCGTTTTCGAGCGTGACGACAGTGTCGCCCGCTTGCCATTTCAACCCGCTGAGCAAAATAGCCAACCCCGACGAGGCGTTCGGAATGAAAGCCACATCGGAGGGCTCGCAGCCAATCAATTGACCTACTTTGCCGCGGATGCGGCCCATGTCGTCAAACCAGGCCAGAAAATCGGCGCAGGCCAGCTCATCGCGATGAGCGAAGTGACGAACCACCGCCTCCGTAGACCGGCGGGAAAGCTGGCCGAACGTAGCAGTGTTGAGATAGGTCCAGTTCTTCAGCGCTGGAAACTCTTCGCGGACAGTCTTCCAATCGACGCTCATACGGAAGCAACCTTCGAGGCTAGGGCGCCCGCGGCGTGTTCCAAAAGAACATCCTCGGACTGGCGCGTGCGCCGGTCCACAACTTCCACTTTGCCCTGCCCAAGTTTCTTGCCAACCGTGATGCGGTAAGGGATGCCGATCAAATCGGCATCCTTGAACTTCACGCCCGGCCGCTCATCCCGGTCGTCCAGCAAGGCGTCCAGACCGGCTTTCTGGCACTGCTCGTAGACTTGTTGGGAGGCGTCGCGCAGCTTCGCGTCGGCATAGTTCACCGGCGTGATCACGACATCAAAGGGCGCGATGGAAGCCGGCAGCGCCATGCCGTCGGCATCGTGAAACAGTTCGATGGCCGCGGCGAGAATGCGCTCAATGCCTATGCCGTAGGAACCCATGATGACGGTGACCTCTTCGCCCGACTCATTCAAAACCCGCAGGCCCATGGATTCCGAGTATTTGTAGCCCAGCTTGAAAATATGCCCGATCTCGACCGATTTGATCAGTTCGAGTTTCTTCCCGCAGCACATGCAGGTGTCTCCAGCCATGGCCTGCCGCAGATCGAAGTACTCGGGATGAAAATCGCGTCCCGGCGTGACATGGCGCAGATGATAATCGTCCCGGTTGGCTCCCGCAATCAGGTTGCGGCGGCCGAGCAAAGCTTCATCGGCGAGAACACGCATGTTTTTGACGCCCACGGGGCCGAGCGAGCCGGCTTGGGCGCCAAACCACTCGCGGATCTCATCGGGTTGCGCGGGCCGGATTTCCTGGGCCCCTCCTTGGGCCGCAAGCGCCGCGCTCAATTTCGTCTCGCTTAACTGATGGTCGCCCCGGACCATAACCAACACCGGCTGGCCATCGGCGACCATGACCAGGCTCTTCATCTGTGACGTCTCAGGCAGATTCGTAAAGGCCGCGACTTCAGCAATGGTCTTGCGGCCGGGGGTGTGAAAAGGCTCCGGGAGGCGTTCGGCATCCGGACTGGAGGATGGCGGGTCGGCGGCAAGCGGAGGTGTGGCTTGCGAAACGGCCTTTTCCACATTGGCCGCGTAACCGCACTGGCTGCACGTGAGCACGTAGTCTTCACCGGCCTCAGAGGCCACCATGAACTCATGCGACTGGCTGCCGCCCATGGCGCCGGAATGAGCTTCTACCACGGCGTAGGTCAGACCGCAGCGATCGAAAATCCTGCGGTAGGCCTCATAGTGCTTCCGGTAGGATTGATCCAGTCCGGCGGGATCGAGGTCGAAGGAATAGGAGTCCTTCATGATGAACTGCCGCACCCGCAGCAACCCGGATTTGGGCCGGGGCTCATCGCGAAATTTGGTTTGAATCTGGTACCAGAGCTGGGGGAGTTGTTTATAGCTGCGCAGTTCCCCGCGGGCAATGGAGGTCATTACCTCTTCATGCGTCATGCCGAGGCACAAATCCCGCCCGAAGCGGTCTTTGAGGCGGAACATGTTATCGCCCATGGCGTCCCAGCGTCCCGATTCCTGCCAAATCTCGGCAGGATTGAGGGCGGGAAGCAGGAACTCCTGGGCGCCTATGGCGTCCATCTCCTGGCGGACGATGGCGGTAATCTTCAGCAACGACCGTTGCGCCAGAAAGAGATAGCTATAAACGCCCGCGGCAAGTTGGCGGATGTATCCGCCCCGCAGCAAGAGCTGATGGCTGACGACGTCGGCTTCGGCGGGGTTCTCGCGCAGCGTGGGGATAAAGAGTTGACTCCACAACATGGAACCACAAGTGTAACAATCAGGGATAACAAGGGCTAGGAAAAGCAACTCTTGCGGGCCAAGTACTAAGGCAAGCTGACTACTCTTCTCGCGTATAAACCCTATCGATTTTGGTCTGGGCGAACTCTATTCTCAAAGTAACAGGAGATTGCCGCCTTTGCGAGAGAGCCATCAACCAGATCGGAAGTCGCGCTGCATACGCCGGACCAGCCGCCGCTTCAGGGAGCGGGGCAACACCATGATGGAGCTGGTATTCTTTCTCTTCCCGACGCTGGCCATTATCTGCGGTTTTCTCGACATTGGCATGGCGCTCTTTGTGTGGAATACCTTGCAAAACGCGGTGCGGGAAGGCACGCGCTATGCGATCACGTATCAGGTGGACGCGAGCGGTACGCAGGTAAGATCCGTCCAAGACACGGTCGCCAGTTGGTCGATGAACTTGGTTCAGGCCACGACGGCGTCGGGCAATCCGGGGTACATCTCCGTTAGTTTCTATACTCCACCAACCCCGGCGAATCCGAGTGGCACCTTGGTCACGGGCGCAAATTCCAACGCTCCCGGGAATATCGTTCAAGTTTCGGTGCCCAACTTCCCATACAAATGGATGGCGCCGTTCAGCGGCACATTCTGGGGAGGCTTTTACGCGTCGCCCAATTCGTCTTTCGGCATCTCCGTGGTTTCGGCCGACGTCCTGGGTGGCTCGCCCGTGGGAGGAGTTCCATCTCCGTGAGGAATTCGATGCAAAAACGACCACTATCCAACGACAGACTATCCGACGACAGAAGGCGCCGTCAGGGAGGCGTGGAGGCCATTGAATTCGCCATCTTCTTCACCCTTACCCTTCCCATGTTTGTGTGGATGTTCATCAACGGGATGAACTTTATCATCCTGGATAAAGTTAACGACGTCACCCGCGCCGCGGGCCTGATGCTCATCAAAAGCCAGGATTTCACGTTGTCCGGCACGCAGGAGATTGTCGCCCGCGTGGCTAGTGGGCTCAACCTCCAAGTGGGGACCACGGGCGGAGTGCAAGGCACCTCAACCGGTAGCGGGTTGGTGATTATTTCCAAAATACAATACATTGGCACGACAACCTGCTCCAATTGCACAAACGTCAGCCACTACGTTTTTTTGAGTCGCATCTACGTTGGCAATACCAGCCTGCAGTTCAACGGCACGACCGTAGCGAGCGCATTCGGAAGCCCGAATTCAACTCTCTGGAGTACCACCACAGGAGATGTCTCCAGTACTCAGACCAACACGGGTGCGCAGACCAACGCAGCTTTCGGAGCGCTCTTTGGCGCGACGCCAATCGCGGACAGCGAAACCGTTTACGTGGTGGAATCTTATTTCACCTCGGCCAGCGGGTTTGGCGCCGGCCAATTCGGCGCTGGCGGCGCCTATGCCCGTGTGTTGATGTAGGACCGGCTGAGGAAGTCGAGTTCGGAGTGTTTTCGATGGGAGGTTTATTTTGAATCGTCCAAGTTTTTCAAAAGCGGCTAGGCGGCGGGA